>JAAHHN010000064.1 GCA_010672165.1 Spirulina sp. SIO3F2
CACAAAACTCAGCGTAACGTCAAAACGCTTGGCTATGTTTCTTTGGGACATGCCTGTACTTTGCCACGTATCTATTATCTTTTTACGGAAATCTAGCGAATATGCCTTCATCGCTTACCTCTATTCACTTTCTACCAATATAGCTGTACCTCATATTTGTGGAAAAGGCTATATCGACTCTATTAAACAAGCAGATTATGTTGATGTAATCCATATCAACCTTGAGTTGGATAGTCGAGCGTGGGAGCTTTGCAAGAGTCGCCCGGATAAAGCTTGGTCGCTAGTCGATTGCAGTTCTTTTGTTGTAATGCAACAGTTATCCATTCAGGCAGCATTGACAACTGATAAGCATTTTGAACAAGCAGGTTTCATACGATTGCTCAAGTAGTTCGTTAGGTCATACTCGCCCTAAACAACTACAATCCCGTAGCCCCCCATTATTCCTTTGCTTAACACTCCTCACATCAAAATATTGACTATTGTTGAGCTTGTAGATGAGCAGTTACATTATTCAATTTCCAACACCTGTCTACACAAGACCCCATTCCACTTGAGCGGGCGCAGCGGTCGCTTGCCAACCCGGCCAACCCTCAGGCGAAACCTTCGCCGCCGTCTTGAACGTTTCACAGGTCAGCTCCACCTCTAGCCATTGCCCCAACGTTTGTAAATCTTGGTCAAAAATCGCCTTCACCTTCGCCTCGTTCTCCGGGGTAAGTGCAGGGCGCTTCTTCATTTGCCAGAGGCCCTTGATGCGATCGCGCACCGCCTGGGGAACCAAACGCTTACGAACAGTGCTCACAATCGGGGCATAGACCAGAAAGTCTCGCAACGCACTCTTGCGCATCCGCTGGCTGGAGACATTCGAACGCTCAATCTCTTGCCATTGGGGCACATTCGGATAACCAATAAACTCACAAACCCGCTTCAGTTCAACGTCAGGCGCGGCACAAAACTGCTCAAAAAAGACCGGTAACACATTCTCCGGGCCAAACGCGCGAAGGAAGGGATCAATTTGCTGGCTGTAGCGGCTATAGGCAATCATCTCCGGATGCTGCGCCAGCGCGGTATTGATATCGACTGAAATCACCCGCTGTGTCCATTCATGGATATAGTGAGAGACCAAGCGTTGAACTGGGTGACGCATCATATATACCAGTTTGAGGTTAGACCCCAAGTGTTCTTGAATGCGGGCGATCGTCTCGGGGTAAGTGGGCAGCTTGGTGTAATGGGTACTCGCTTCACCGCAGAAATCCTCGGCTTGGGCAGGTGCGAACAGATTCCAGTACCAATCAATGCCCTGAGCGTAGATGGGATCATCACTAAAAAAATTGGGTTCCTTTGGCGTAGGCATAAACACATTGGGCTGAGCCACAATCTGCTCATAGAGGCTGCTCGTGGCGCATTTCATCGCGCCGATGATGATAAAACGAGGACGGGGGTGTGACATGGCGATCGCATCAGGTGAATATCTCCTGTATAACAGCTTCAGGGAGAATCCAGATCGATCGGTTACTACAGTTAATGCGACGATGGCACTTCCCCATTCGTCGGAGTTGCTGGGCGTGTTTGGGGTGTCACCCCTTTGGCAATCTGCACAGCTCGCTTGCGTTCCTCAATAAAATTGTTGATTTCTAAGGCAAACTTTGGGCTTGCTTCGATCAGTCGCGTCACCGCGTTGCGATCGAGGGCAACCACGTTTAGATCTTCAAGTACCAGCCCTGAAACGGGGCTGGGTTCACCGGGGAGAAACGCCATCTCGCCAAAGCAGTCGCCCCGCTGGAGTTGGGCCACATCTTGGTTGCGATCGCGCAGGTCCAACACGGTTAATTGCACAGTTCCCGCCAAAATCAGGTAGAAGTATTCATCCGGCACGCCCATCTGAACAACGCGATCGCCCTGGCCGTAATACTCAACAATTGCGGTTTGGGCGAGACTCTCAATTGTCTCTGCATGGAGGGCACTAAAGTAGGCTAGCGATCGAAAAAATTGACTAATCTCTGATGCTGATACTTCGGCTGGACGGGGATGACCTTCCTGCCGATATTCCATTTGGGTAGGGTAGGGAATCGTGAGTCGATGGCGTTTCGCTGCGTAATAAATACGAGACTTAATTTCATCTGTGAGATCATAACTGTCCGCAAACGATTTAAGGGCATAGCCCATGTAATAGGTAATATAAAAATCCTCATAGGATTCCACAAAGACCAGTGGCTTAGGCTCAGCTAAAACACCAGGAGTATCCAGCATTGCCCTGTGTAGAATTTGTTTAACACGATTCGGTGGATCGTTGTACGAAAAACGTACAAAAAACTCACGCCATGTCCACGGATTCAACAGCGTGAAATTATAAATTGTCTCCTGGCTTAAAACACCATTAGGAACCGTGATTAAATACCCTGTAATCGTTTGGAGCCTTACCGCACGCCAATCTTGGCCAATTACTTCCGCTTCGATGTCGCCAATTTGAATCCAATCGCCAATTTTAAAGGGCTTACTAAACAACAGTAAAAACCCAGATACCAGATTACTCAAGGTGTCTTGCAAGGCAAGAGCAATCACTAATGATCCCACCCCTAAAGCGGTTGCCACATTACTAAGATCGACTCCCCAAATCGTTGCCATAACGTAACCAGCAATGATTAAAATTGCCAAGGCTCGCACAAATTGAAAAAAGAGATTAGGCAGCGAGATTTGCCAGCGTCGTGCTTTTTCACCTGGGGTGAAGAGACTCGAAAGCAAAGCTAAGATCGTCATGCTTGCTGCAATCCAGACCCCAGTTTCCAGCAGACGGACGATCGCAACTTCCTCTGAAACCGAGACAATCGTTTTAAGCACTAAGAGCAGAGCGACGGTGGGGAGTAAATAGGTGCGTGCGCGGCGCAAAAACGGTACGAGTGGGTTCCGCTGGCGCTCAAGACGCTCAATCCCTTCGCCCAACAAAACGGTGAGTAAGGGAACACCAACAATTAAGACTAAACCCCAAATTAAAAGCGATCGTTCCATAGCAGCGTTTTCCCCATTAGAGTCTTAAATTTATCCTGTTTTTGCCC
This sequence comes from Spirulina sp. SIO3F2, assembly GCA_010672165.1. Taxonomy (GTDB): domain Bacteria; phylum Cyanobacteriota; class Cyanobacteriia; order Cyanobacteriales; family Spirulinaceae; genus SIO3F2. The sequence goes on from JAAHHN010000064.1 coordinate 3,051, forward strand.
GACGATTGTGTCTTCTCAGACTGTGCTTAATCACGCTTGAGCAACCAAATATCCGTTAATTGAGAGGTCGTACTGTCTTGAGCCCCTGTACCCTCAGCCTCAAAGGTGTAAAGCTCCTGGACGGCCTCGTAAACTGCTTGGGTCACCACAATCTGATCGACTTGGACTTGCTGGTGTAATTGACGAGCTCGGTTGAGGGTCTCACCCCAGAGGGTATACATAAATGGTTGCTTGCCCACAATAGCCGCTTGTATTGGCCCCAAATGAATACCGATCCGTAAACTCAATTGAGTACTGTGCTTCGCGTTAAAGCTGTGTAAGAGATGATTGATGGCGATCGCAAAATCTACAATCCGTTTAGTCTGATCCAAGCGTTGTTTAGTCAAGCCACAAACTGCAATATATTGCTCACCTAAGGCGGTGAGTTTTTTCACATCGTATTGCTTAGCTGCCTCATCAAAGCTCGTCACTAATTCATTGAGCCAGGTTGCTGCCAATGCTACATCTTGTTGCTGCTCCGTAAGCTTGGTAAAGCCTTCAATGCTGGCAACCAGCAGCGTGACTTGCGGAATCTGATCGGCAATTTGCATTTCACCTTTTTGCCGTCGGGTTGCCACTGTACTGGGCAAAATATTCAGGAGTAAGGCCTCGTTTTCTTTCTTCTGGCGGGCGATCGTTGCCTGTTGCTCCCGCAGGTTCTGTACCATTGCGTTGAAAGTTTGGGCTAATTCACCGAATTCATCTGCCGAATTAAGGTTGACCTCTGTATCTAAATGCCCTTCACTAACTTTGTTTGCCCCAGCTGATAGCCGTTTAATCGGGTTCACAAATATATTGGCTGCAAAATTGGCAATCCCTGTCACCACCAAAATCAACAGCACCGTCAAGATAAAAATACTCTTTTGGAGCGCTTGTAAGGGCTCAAAGGCTTCTGCAATATCCATTTCAGCCAAGATCACCCAATCAAGCCCTTGAATATTCAAGGGCGCATAGGAACTCAGCACTGGAATACCGCGATAGTCAGTGACCACCCGGGTTCCGGTTTTTCCCTTTAGAGCCTGTTGGGCTGCCACTGTTTCAACGGCTTGCACGAGAATGGTGGTTCCAAAATTCTCCATCAATTGCAGCGTTTCTGCTGATGTTCCTTGCGATCGCAACTGTTCCTTAAACTCATCCGGAGTTTCCAGTAAAAAGCGAGACACTGACCGCATTCGTTGATCATCACCGACTAAATACGTTTCACCTGTTTTGCCGAGTCCTTTCCCTTGCCAATCTTCACCACTGGTCATCACGCGGTTGATCTGTTCAACGGGTAGTTGAATTGCCAGAATCCCCACTAGATTTGCACCATCATAAATAGGGGCAGCTAGGAATGCCGCAGGCGCAGCATAGGAGGGACGATAGGCGTCAAAGTCCACAATCCGTACCGTTCCCTGCTCCGGGTTGTCTAAGACTTCCTCCACGACCTTTGCTAAATTACTCCGCTGATAGGGCCCGTTAAAGAGACTCGTTGCATAGTCTGTTTCCTTATAAACGGAATAGACAATATTGCCAGTTTCTGGATCGATCAAAAACAAATCGTAATAGCCAAATTTCTGAACAATCTCATCAAAATTCTGATGATACTTGCGATGAACTTGACTATATTGACTACCATCACCTGCATCAACCTGTTGATTCTTCTCTCCAACAGGTTTGGGGTTACTGGCAATGTAATGGTATTGCAGATATCGAGATGCGAAACTGGTTGGACGATAGGTATTCAGAACTGGATTGCCAGCAACATTTTTTTCCAAACGCGGCACAAATTCATTGGTGTAATAGGCGTCAATTTCCTGCACCCAGGTTTCAGGGACAGTCTGGATTTTCGGCACTTCCTGTTCAACACCTTGCGGTTGTATCGATGTTGGAACAGTCTCTGGAACTGGCGATACAATCCCCGCCTCTAGATCTCGATAGGACTGCTTAAATTCCCGCATTGCTGCAATAAACATCTTGTCATTGGCAAATACATGCGTTTGATTCCGCAGATTTTCAAAAAACAGTTCAAACTGATGGGCTTTGGAGGTACGAATGCTCGTGAGCTGGTTAAAAATACTCGTTCTGAGGATTGCTCGACCCCGTTGTAGGCTAATCGTGCCCACGACTAGCGTTGAACCTAAGCTAACCCCCAGTAGCGCTAGCATCAATTTGGACTTGATTCTGAGTCCGAAAAAGCCTGCCATGAGTTCACCCCATTGTTTTACAGTCGATACTCTCCTCTACAACAGAAACATGTCAGCATAACAGTCTTGACAAGCAGTATAGTCTAGAATTACAAAAACGGTCTTTATTGCTCTAAAACTTAGCTCGGTTCTGTAATATTTCGCGGATTGACTATTCATTGACTGGAGTCAATACATAAAATAGTCTTCAGATCATCAACGATATCTCGGGGTGTAAACTATCTCTAATCCCTTAACTGACCAGGGAAGTAATTCGCTTTATATTTCGCAATCTATTTGAGCTTTTCTATCCTGACTGACCTCCCTTCAAGTCAGTCATACAAAAACTCCGCTCAATTATGAATTGGTTTGTGATTCACGATTTACTCAGTCATGACTTTGGCTCCTGTCTGGATCATTGTAAATAAACCAAAGAGTTTATGAATATTAAAATTTCATTAATTCGATGATTATAAGATTAACTTATTTTGCATTGCAGAGGAGAGGGATGCTCTTTGCTGAGATATCTTATGCAAGGAATGTAAGTAGTTGAAGTTTGGAGAGATGCTACAGGTAGTGTTTATCCTCTGAATCAGGCTTTCAAAATCTTAGATATAGTGTTGTCTTTAGGTCTACTTCAACTTTGAGCTTCGTCAACATAGATCAAAACCGATGTAACTGACTTATCTAGAGAACCGCTGCCATTGTTAACCCTAACGCTGGTAATGTTAGCAAGACGACGTCACTTCTCTGAAAAATCAGCAGTGCTATAGCATGGCCTACGTTAAGCCCATCTTTCAAATTTTCAGTGTTCATCACATCTTGAGTAACTCTCATGGGGGCTAGAAGTTCTAATCCAAAGCCTCAGGGTCAACCCCTAATTCCCGCAACTTCGCCATCAATTGCATATTCTTCTGGCGCTCCTGCTCCGCTTCAATCTGTGCTGCCTCAGCCTTTTGCCGCTCCTGCTTGGCTTGCTCCGGCCCCGTTAATAGCAAATTTCCCGCTGTATCCCACCAACGCAACCACGGTAGCTCCACATGATGATAAACCCCCTGCCAAATGCCCAACTCTACTTCCAACTCTTCAAGCGGAAAACGCCCCTTTGCATTAGGTTTCAACAACTGATAGCGGGTTGAAACGAGCTGATAGACCTCAACCTTGGCCTTTTTAACTTCATAAATCGCGTAATACGCCGGCCGAATCGCTGTTTCATACACCCAAAACTTTCCCTTCCAGGGGGTTGTATCCCGCTCCTCTGCACCTGTCCCCGAGACGAACTCAATCACAATACTGGGTGGGATAATTTCTTTCCAGAGCACATAAGAACGGCGCATTTGACCCTTCAAGGTGGGGGAGACATTGGGAACATAAAACCAATCCGGGGCTTCTGCTCCTTTTTGAGGTGGTTCCGGGGGATCGACCGAGCGCCAGTAGATACCACTATCTTGACCGATGCAATATTGACCATCCGGATGGAGGTGATCGAGAACTGAACGAATTGACTCCGTAAGCAACACACTCTGGGGATGTTCCTGAAAATTTTTCACAAACGTGCCATCCTCACAGGGGAGTTGGGTGTGGTTTGGGAGGGAAACAGTGGTTTCAGCAGGGTTCATCAGTACGTTAGCACGATACTGTTTCTATGATAGCGCGATCGCTTCTGGGTACGATATATCGATCGTTTCGGGATGCTGTGAGGTGCAATCACTCTACTCATTGATCTCGACCAACCCTACGGCTAAAGCCGAGATGTGAGTGCAACCATGAGGTGACACCAAATTATTGACTGCTATTTTAGTGTAGCGATTCAGCGTGGTTTTCAACTGATCGCGATCGCCAATAGGCTAAGCCACTATACAAATGAAACGCCCCATCCCATAAACTGGGCTCTCGACGCTCCAGGTCGAGGTGGGGCTCCAGACTGCCCAACAATTCTCGACAATCAAGAGCACTGCTGGCAAACGTGTCAAACTCTGCAAATGTGGGAATATCTTTGAGTCTCTGGGTGAGCTGCTCCATCAAATATTGCCAACTCTGGCTGACGGTATCTCGCTCAATGGGCGATCGCTCCTCAGACGCCAAACGAATCCCCCGATTAAAGGCATAACTGCGCTCACACAGACGTAAGATATAGCCCTTGCTGGGCAAATGCAAATCACAAACCGCAATATGATCCTGTTTTTGGGTTTTGCGGGTGAGGCGATGCTTGGCATCCACCGTCACCACTGACTCAAAAAACGGAATCCGACCCAGCACTCGCCCCTGAACCTCCGACCAAGCAAACGTCATTTCGCCAGCCTTGCCCTCTGCATTCATACAACGAACTTTAGGACGAGGCGAAAGCGCATTGAAATAATGAACGGTGAAGATCTGGAGCTGGGGAACTTGGGCTATGGGAACAGCAAAGCAGGGAATATTAACGCTCTGGAGTGCTTGGACATAATAGTGCAATTCACCAATCTTCCCGGTGCGATAGAGCCGCCAACCCCGGCTAGGTAACTGGAGGCGGGCGGTATAGGCATCAATTTTGAATACTTTAGCAAAGGCCTGGGCGGCCGCCTGCTTGGGGTTGATTTTATCGAGTCTGGGAGCAGAATAAGTAATGATGGGCTCTAGGATCAGCACACCCTGCTCCTCACCGCCTGGGGTTTCTACCGCCTGGGCGATCGCATCTTGCTGTTGATTGGTATGGTGCTGCTCAATACGTCGAATACCCTGGCGAATCTGCGCCATCAGTTTGGGGTTGGTGATTTGGGGTAGCAGCTTCAGATAAAGGCGTTCGGCTTCAGCTCGCTTCCCCATTCCCTCTTGCACTCGACCCACATAAAACTGCACCCAGGGGTTATTTTTCTCGGTTTTGAGGAGTGGCTTGAGCAGCTTCGCGGCGGTTTTGTAGTCTTCTTGCCCAATCGCGGCTGCAATCTGTTTGAGCATGGGCGATCGCCTCTGGTCAGTCGTCTAGATAGGTTTGGTGCAGGGTTGCTTCCTGCAAATTCGTGTCTGCTAACTGAGCATCACGTAGATACACCCCATTCAGTTCAGCTCCCTTCAGGCTAACATGCTGTAACTGAGCGCGGGCTAAATTCACCCGAAACAGGACTGCGTCGCTGAGGTCGACACTGGTCAAGATCGCATCTTCGAGGTTGACCGCCATTAACTGGGTATGGCGTAAATTGGCCCCATCTAAGTTGGCACCGACCAAGTCTGTACGAGTGAGATCTGCTCCCCGCAAGTCCGCAAAACTAAGATCACACCCCCGCCATTGTGCCCCAGTGAGATCTGCTCCCCGTAAATCTGCCCCCCGCAGCGAAACGGACACAAACTGGGTATGGGAAAAATCCACCTCCCGCAAATCCGCTGCCTGCAATTCGCAATATTGAAACTGGGCACGGCTGAGATCGGCTCGTCGCAAATCGCTGTGGTCAAGCATCGTATGTTGCACTTGCATCCGCCGCAGGGTGGCTAAACTGAGATCGGCCCGTTGGAGTTGGCAATGAATCAGCCAGGTGCCATTGAGATTGGCCTGGCGCAGGTTGGCATCGGGAATATCAAGCTGACGCAACCGGGCTTCGCTCCAGACCACTTGGGGGGCTACCAAATATGCACCAAATCTGTTGGGGTCGATCGTCTCAGGGAAACGGGTTTGGGGCGTATAGACGGCCTGCGTCAGGGTTGTCCCATTCAGGCTCGCGCCGGTCAGATCCGCACCACTGAGGTTCGCGCCACTCAGGTTAGCGCGATCGAGATCCGCCTGAGTGAGGTTAGCACGAATCAGCAGGCTCCGCCGCAAATCGGCATGGCGTAATTCTGCGCTGGTGAGGTTCGCCCCACTGAGGTCAATCCCTTGCAATGCCACATTGGGGGCCAGGAGATAGGCCCCAAGTTCTTGAAGGTCAACATCGGCGATCGTTCGATGGTTATAGAGTGCCCCCTGAAGTTGGGCTTGGGCCAGTTGAGCCGAACGCAGATCAGTCCCACTTAAATTGGCTTGGGCGAGGTTCGCTTGAATGAGGTTAGCACCCACCAAATTCGCCTGCTGTAAATTACTGTGCTGAAGGTTGGCTTGCAGCAACTCAGCGCCGAGAAGATTCGCCTCGCGTAGGTCGGCCTGGTGCAAATTTGCTCCCTGCAAATTCGCTAGGTTCATCGCTGCTCGCCGTAACGAGACTTGGCTTAAATCGGCATTGACCAATTGGGTCTCACCCAGATCCGCATAGTCGAGGCAGGCGGTGGCAAGATTCGCCCCACTCAAATTCACCCCCCGGATATTTGCCCCTTTAAAATCGGCCCCCATCAGGTCGGCCCCTTGTAGGTTTTGGGCTCGCAAATCGAGCCGATTCAAAAAGTCCCCCGATTGCATTGGGTGTGTCAAAAGGCCTCAATCACCCCTTGGGTCACGGGTTGAACCCCACTCCCTGCAAAGGGACCATCATATCCTGTCCAATTAAAGTCGCCAATTTTAATCAGGAACGATCCCAGTTGCTGTTCCGGAAAATAGCGCAACATTACGCTGTAGGTACGCCGACTATATTCCAGTGCAAAGCTTGTACTGATATTCTCACCTGTATCGAGGTTGATGGCACTTTGAAAACCAAAGCGAAAGGGTCCATACACTTGTTGGGTGACGCCAAACGAGAGGGTTTTAGAATCAGCGATGCGATCGAACAGAAAGGGGGATTGCGCATCAAAAACGGTCTGGGCGTAGGTGACGTTAAAACTGGTGTAGTCAAAGACGGGCTTAGAAAAATGCCCAAATTGACCCTGGAGGCCAATGCTGCCCCCCAGAGATTGTTGGCGATCGCCATTACTATAATGGCTCGTCACCCCTGATAAACCCGTATTTAGTTGGAGAAAGGGTTGAACCGGTTGCGGTGTATAGCGTAAACCTTCAGTGGGAGTTGGTGGTAGGGTTTTACCATTCCAGAGGCGAAACCCTTTACCTAAGGCGGTTGCACCCTGCACTCGAGTGAGTGTAGCTCGATTGTTGGTACGGTTAGCCGCCAGCAATTCTGGGCGGTCGGTATTGGCGGTAATCACTTGAACCGCACCCTGGTAGCGCAGATTTACACCACTATCACCAAGGATATAATTGGGCGAAGTGAGGACTGCCCCAAATGTACTTTGTACGGTTTGGAAGCCGAGTGAACCATTGAAGAGGCGATCGCGGTAACTATATTCCCCTGTGAGAATGTGGGGTTTGGCCAGGTCACCAATGGATCGCTTCAGACGGACACTGGCCCGGAGGTTATCCTCCACTTGGTTCAAATTCAAACTGGGCAGTGATGCAGCACCCACCAAGCTCGTTCGTGCATCAAAGCCCACATCTAAATTGCTCTTGAGGCCAAAAGAATCCGGATCAAACACCCCTTCCCTAAACAGTGCTCGCTGCACCAGGTATTGGGGGGTAACTGTCCAACGCACTTTGTCATTGGCAAATAAGGTATAGCGGCGTTCAATAAACAGACCACCTCGCTCACCATCATCAAACCCAACGTTAAATAAGCCCGCTCGCTGGGGACGCCGATCAAAGACAAAGCGGTTAATAAACGGGACTCTGAAGCCTTGGTCAAAAACGAGACGCGATCGCCGCAGACGTAATACATCAATCTGGGGGGTTTTACGAGTGAAGGTTGCGGTCTTAGCTTGGATTTCCAACTCAGGGGGCGAAAACGGATCATTAGTGATGCGGGCGTTGGTCGCTTGCCAGCCGTCCGGGTCAAAATCCACGCGATCGGCTTCAAAACGCATCCGCTTCACGTCCCCTTGGCTACCCGGAGGAGAAAGGGGAAAACCTGATGCACCAAAGCTGCTGCCTAAGGTGAAGGTAAAGCCTTCCGCAGGGGTCAAGTCGTTAATGGGGACTTGGGCTGCGGTGCGATCGCTGGCTGGCCGCTCTGGTAGATTGGCAGCGGTTTCCCGAGAAGGAGAGGTAAATGCGCCATCTGAACCAGATGTGGGCTGATAAAGTTGGCCCGCTGCTTGGGTGAGATGACCCCGATCTTGGGTAATTTGGTATTCAAAGGTTTCACCTCGAAAAACCTGTTGACCGCGACGCATGGCCACATCCCCTTCACCCACCATCACCCGATTCGTGAGGTTAACCCGGACGCGATCGCCGGTAAACACTCCCCGGGCAAAGCGCACGACCACATTGCCGGTGGCTGTGACAATATTCCGTTGGCTATCATAATCCTGGCGATCAGCAGTGATCTCCAAGGTTTCTATGGGTTGGGGGGCGAGGGGTAAGGTGGGTTGAGGCTCAACCACTGCTTCAGCTTCAGCTTCTGTTGGCGTTTCCAGGATTGGCGTTAGCTCACCAGGACGCTCTACTGGTAGTACTGACTCAGGGGTAGGGATAACCTCAACCGGAATGGCGTTCGGTGTCAAATCAAACTGCTGCTGCTCACCATCCCGAGTTTGCACATGGAGGTGATGGGGGGGAATCGGTTCCAACGGTTGGCGGGGGAGAGGGCTCAGGGGTTGAGTTAAAGCAGCCGCTTGGGTCTCAACCGCTGGCAAAGGGGGTAACGCACTGAGGTTAATCGGGTCTGGAGCGGGCGTTGGGGAAGGGGCAAATTCAGGCAAAGGCTGTTCCGGTCGCGCCATGCTGATTGGAGCTGGTGTTTCCTGAACGGTTGTGGCGATCGCAGGTGCAGCGTCAACAAACGCAGGCGGGGGGGGAACGGCGGGCTGGGGCATAGGACAAACGAAGAGCGAGGTGTCGGCAGCAGCCGATCTCAAGGATCAAGACTGTTAAGGCAAAACCGGGATAGAGCCCAGGTTGATCATTCTATACCGATTACGCTGGCGGGAATCCGTGTATTTCAACGGTTGGAGAATAGGCTTACTAGCTTAGTCGACCACAAACAAAACAAAGGGGGCAAGACTGAACTTGTCCCCTTAAACCATCAGGAGGTTCCCTAAACAAGGGACATCACTCCATGTTGCGACGGCTGGGTGAGCGTGATGGGTCGCTTGAGAGAAACCCAAACACAAACAAACTAACGAAGAATGTGACTACCAAATAGACCACGATTTTAAGCGTTACCATTTTTAAACTCCTAAATGTTTAAAAGCAAGTGAGTTAAAAGCAAGCGAGTTAGAAGCAAAAGCATGCTGAACATAGCTCACCGTAAAATAGCTAGCGCCCTAGCCTCGCGTTGAATTGTTAAGTATTCTATCAGATCTATTCCCCAGCCCTGATCTATTCTGCGGTTTCCAAGATCACTCCCGGTGGTTGCCAATTTTTTGCCAGGAGCGCTTCGACTTCAGCGGCCGTGATCGGCTCAGAGAACAAATAGCCCTGAGCATAATCACAGGCCAGACAATTGAGTTGCGCCAATTGCGCCTGACTCTCAACCCCCTCAGCCAGAACATCCATGGAGAGACTATGGGCCAACGCTACAATCGTATGCACAATCTCTAGACTGTCTTGATCTTCAAGCATGCGATGAATAAATGATGCATCTATCTTGAGCACATCAATGGGGAGCTGGTGCAAACGCTCTAAGCAGGAGTAGCCGGTACCAAAATCATCAATCGAGAGTTGGACGCCCAGGTTTTTGATTTGTGAGAGTAGCCCTGTAGCGGCAGTATGCTGCTCCATCATCACCCGTTCAGTCACTTCTAGTTTGAGGCTCCCCCGACGTAAGCGGTTGCCCAGCGTCACCTGACGTAGACGCTCTTGAAAACCAAATTGAGAAAGCAGGGCCCCCGAAGCATTCACACTGATGACGAGAGGCTGTTGATATTGACGTTGCCATTGGCCCAGATGGCGACAGGATTCCCCCAACACCCACCAATCGATCAGACCAATCAATCCCGTTTCCTCAGCAACAGGGATAAAGGTACTGGGGGCAATCCATCCCATTTCCGGGTGTTGCCAGCGAATCAGGGATTCGAAGCCGACCAGTTGACCTGTCCGTAATGAGATGATCGGCTGATAAAAGACCGTAAACTCTTCCCGTTTAATTGCCCACCGTAAATTGGTTTCGAGATGGAACCGGCCCACCGCCTGCTCGGACATAGAGGGTTCAAAGATCGCGTGGGATAGATACATCATCCGAGCATAGTTCATTGCCGTGTCTGCCGCTTGGATGACATCGGCTGGTAGTTGCTCAACCAGCTCCGGAGAATCCAAGATGGCAATGCCGATCGTGACTGTGGAAAAAAGCTCTTGATCATCAATTTCGAGGGGCTGATTGAGCTGCTGGTGGATATATTCCGCGATCGCATTGGCGTCAAGAGACGTATGCAAATCACTGAGGATCAACGCTAACGCATGGTCACCGATGCGAGAAACGGGTTCACTGAGGTTAAGACAATTGGTGAGGCGATCGGCAGTCGCCAGCATCATCTGTTCAGCCCATTGATGCCCCAAGCTATATTTCACGCTGTCAAAGCGCTCAAGTTCCAGAAAAAAGATACTAAAAAAACCAGCAACACCCGACTGACAAGCCTGTAGCTTATCTTCGAGATAATCCAAAAACCAAATCTTATTCGGGAGTTGGGTGGACTGATCGTAAAAAGCGTAGTATTGGAGCTTATGCTCCATTTGTTTATGATCCGTGATGTCTTGGGTTACGCTCATACCGCTGGCGATCGCGCCCTCGGCATCATAAACAGGCAGTACATAGGCCAGATAGGTGCGATCGCCCAACGGGAGTTCAGTCGTGTTCGACTCCCCGCTCAGCGCCTTACGATACAGAGGTTCTAGGCGTTGGCTTGTGTCTGGCTTAATCGCTTCAGTAACAGTACGGCCCTCTAGGGGTTGACTATCAGCCTGGAGCAGACGCAATTGTTTACCTGCTGCGAGGGTGTAGCGCAAGTTCTGGTCATAGAGCATGACGGCCCCATGGGGGAAATTACTAGCTAACATGCGGTATTGCGTTTCTTTGGTTCGCAGTTGAGCTAGAGTTTCGTCCTGTTGGGTTAAGTCTTCTACCCAAAACAACTGGGCGGTTTGGTTCTGATAGACATAGGGCGTTGTTTGAATCCGCACCGTTAGACAAGCTCCCCCTACAGTGCAATGATGCTCGACGCCAGGTTCAGATTTCCGTTCCGAGTTTGGCGGTGCGGCTTGTCTAAGTTGTTCTAGCGTGAGACTCAAAAATTCTGATTGACTATAGCCATAAAGTTGCAATGCCGCATCATTAACTGAGAGCATTTGCCCAGCCTCGGGTTGCCAAATCCACATGGGATGGGGATGCGCTGCAAAAAAAGCCTCGCTATGGGCTTGCCATTGAGCGACTGTCGCTTGGCCCTGATGCCAACGCCGACGATACCGTTGCATCAACCAGATACTCAGAGCGACTAAGCCCAGAAACAAGGCAAGTGTTACACCCAGCTGGAGCCAGCGAGAGTTATCGGCTTGATGAATAAGGACTAAACCCACCGTGGCGAGCACCATATAACCAGCCATCATTTGATTCGGACGAGGGTCAGCAAAACGGCGGGAGTCGGACATAGAAGGGTGAGGGGAGTGCGGGTAGCGCTACTATTCAGCTTAACGGCTTGGTTTCGCTTTGGGAATGAATCGCACTTAAATCTTGATGCTGCTTACTCATCGGAGCAGGAGCTGGCTTGGATCATTGCGTTCAGGGTGAGCTTTAACTCCGGAAATGTAGGAGATACGATCGTTTCATTATCTCGAAATGCCCTCACTTGATATTCATCTTCCACAAGCTGATGCACAAATAGGGTGGGTTGTTTAGGGGAGCCGAGAAAATTTCGACCGCCTAGCGCTCCATAATCTACAATCCAATATTCTGGGATGCCCATTTCTTCGTAATCCGCTCGTTTCTTAAAGTAGTCATCCCGCCAGTTGGTACTCACGACTTCTGCAATCAGCTTGACAGACATCGCATTTTCAATCACGGAGTCTTTCGCCCAACGGGGTTCAGCTTTGAGTGCAGCTTGCTCAAGCACAATAACATCTGGTTTATAACCCGACTTACCCTGATTTGCCTTCACAATGGCTTTCTTAGGAATTGTCCATTGGCCACGTTTGCCCATCTGCAACACGACTAAAAACAGTTCCTCAATTAAAAATCCTGCTAAGTTGGAATGGCTACCCGATGGTTTGGGCATCTCGATAATCATACCGTCGTGGAGTTCATACCGTTTGCTTGTCTCAGGATACCCATCAAGAAGCGTATCAAAGTCGATCGGTTTGATTAAGGATTGAACCATGTTTTGCAGCAGCGTTGGGCAACGCTCTTATTCTAATCTCCCAACTTAAGTATCCTGGCGCGTAGATGCTGCCCAAAGTCGATATTTTTAGGGGTCAACTTTGCCCCTTGAACGTGCTGCGGGTCTAATCTGATGCAGTGTTATCGTAGCCAGTGAGAAAGTCTAGGGAATTGTGCCGGAATTATTTTCATTGGCTGGCAATGGTTTGCACTACGCCCCCCGCTTGGAGCGAGCGCGTTAGAGCTTGCAACACCTCCACCAGTCCAGTCGCTATCTGCCCCGACGCAATCATTGGTGTCTGACCTGTTTGAATACTCTCAATAAAGCGATCGCAGACGTTCTGAAGCGGTTCTTGAGCGGGAAACGTGAGGACTTCACTATGCAAGTTTTTGGGTGCAAATGAACCGCTTTCGTTCTGGCATGATTCTCCCCAGTAAATTTGCAGTGGGGCCGTTATATTCATTTCATCCAAGAGCAGAGTGCCGCGATCGCCCACAACCCCTAAGCGTCTTTGCTTATCTGGATTATCCCAACTCCAATGACACGTCGCCCGAAAGCCATCGGAATAGATTAACGTCGCCCATACTACATCCGCAATCCCTGCCTGGAGCCAACTTTGTCCCTGCGCTTGCACCTGTTGGGGGCGCTGGCCCAGCCAACAATTGAAAATGGCAAGGTCATGAATCGCCAGATCCCATAAGACATCAACATCCTGACGCACTGGGCCCAGATGGCTGCGCGTGGCATACCCATAGCGGAGCGTCCCGAGGTCAGCGATCGCCCCCGCCCCCGCCCCCCGTTGCACTGCTGGATGAAAGCCATAGGTGTGATCCACAAAAAGTTGCACACCTTGCGCCCGAGCAAGCTGAGTTAGGGCTAAACAGTCACTCGGCAGCAGCGTCAGGGGCTTTTCAGCTAGCACATGCAGACCCTGACGGAGCGCCATTTGGATTAAACCGAAGTGACTCGTGACTGGCGTGGCAATGACGACTGCATCTAGCTCAGTGCTGCGAATAAGCTGCTCAAAATCATTTTCCAGTCTTACGGTCGTGGGTAATTGCAACTCCGTTGCCACTGTCTGGAGACGCGATCGCTGATGGTCAACCAGGGCAACCAACTCGATCGCAGGATGGTGGGCAAACAATCGCGCAAAATGGCGTCCCCACCGCCCCACACCGATAACGGCCAAACGAATCATAGGTTAAATAGAACAGAACGACATAATCTGACCATAGCCTAACTGAGTTTGGTTATTCGCTTGGCGCTGCTGGCTCTGCACCTGTTGCCACGCCTGCTCCCGCGCCGTATCCCCAACCCGAATTGAAACGGTTCCCTCCGGGCCAACCCACTCTGCATAGGCCCGATTCGCCTCAGCACCTTTACGAATCCCTGCAATCAACGTTGCTAAATGCTCCTTGAGTTTGGCGTTCCGAATCGGCATGGCTTCGAGTTCACCCGCCAGTTGCTCATCGAGCGTAGCATGTTGCAACACCAACTCACGAGTATATGTGCCTAGCGTTTTTTGGCGGCGGGTGGCTTCCCAAGCATTTAAAATCTCGGTGCATTCCTCGACTTTGCTGGGGCCACAAGCAGAGAGCGCGATCGCGCTCACAATCCCCAGAATCCCGATTCGATTTGCCCAGGTTCTACGTTGCATCTCATCCCCCCATACAGTAAAGATTAAAATCATGAATTGCTTCAGGAATACCCGCATCCACCTGTCGATGGAGCGTATCCACCTGTTGCATCGCTGCTTCGCTAGGTGAACCCGCGGCGGGGAGCAAATTGGCTGTGTTTTGGTAGATAGTGCTGGAATTTTGATAGGAGGCAACCAAACGCGCTTGTAACTCTTGAAGGGTCTTATCTTTTAGCTCAACTGCTTGCATGGTTTGGGCCGATTGCTGCATCACTTGCATCATTTGCAGCTCATGGCTCTGGGCATAGGACGGCTGACCAATCCGGGTTTGATGTTGCGCCATGATGGTATTACGGACTTGGTTCTGGGCTTGAGCCAGGGTATCGCATTGGGCTTTGCGACCCGGGCCACAGCCCGTGAGTAAACTAACCCCCCCAAGCACAACGATCAATTTGGCGATTTTCATGATCTACGTTGGACTGTTGTCATTGTGTATCACTACAGCCATCAGGTGAAACCAGCCTGTTTTTCGAGTGACCCCGCCAGTGTTATAAAAGTTTACGCTGAGAGAGCACCCTGATTATCAACCTTGAATGTATGGCGATCGTCACCTACAGCCCTGCGTATACCTTGGTTCCCACCTATGAATGTTTCAATCGGTGCAGCTATTGCAACTTTCGGGTGGAGCCAGGGCAGGATCAGCCCTTGGATCTAGACACGGCGCGGCAGCGGTTGCAAGCATTGCCCCAGGACGTTTGTGAAATCTTGCTCTTGAGTGGTGAAGTGCATCCGAGGAGTGATCAACGCACAGCTTGGTTTGAGCGAATTTATAGTTTATGTCAATTGGCGCTCGACCTTGGATTTTTGCCCCACACCAATGCGGGAATTTTAAGCTGTGCGGAGATGACCCAACTCAAGCAGGTGAATGTCTCAATGGGTTTGATGCTCGAACAACTGACCCCCCAATGGCTCAAAACCGTCCATCGTTATGCACCCAGCAAAGTCCCAGCACTCCGGCTGGAGCAATTGCAATGGGCTGGAGAACTGCGTATTCCCTTCACGACTGGATTACTCCTCGGTTTGGGTGAGACAGAGGCAGACTGGTGCGAGACGTTGAATGTGATTTCCCAAATCCAACAGTGCTGGGGTCATATCCAAGAGGTGATTTTGCAACCCTACTGCCCAGGCTCTCAAGAAATACAGCAGGGCCTGGGGTGCTCTGAAGCTCAATTGTTGCGCTGTGTAGCGATCGCTCGTGAACTTTTGCCCGAGACGATCGCGCTGCAAATTCCCCCCAACTTAGTTCGCTCGACCACGCTCAGGGCTTGTCTCAATGCAGGAGTGACGGATCTCGGCGGTATTGGCCCGACCGACGAGGTTAACCCAAACTATCCCCACGCCACGATCACGCAACTGCAAAAGGCGATCGCCCCTGATTGGCAACTCGTCCCCCGGCTTCCTGTTTATCCGCAATATATTGACTGGCTTTCTATTCCTCTACAGCAGGCAGTAGTGAAAGTGCGATCGCGGCAGACTTCTCGTACTGCTGCAAAGCCATCTAGGGCGTGTCTTCAGTTAAAACCAGAAGTCTGATGGGACAAGGGATAGAGCGCCCGACCCCAACAATAGGAAAGGGGCTGTAAGGCAGTCATAGCAAGAGTTTAGAGTCTAACTGACGACAGCCCCTAATTCTCGTAAATATCCCGTCGATGCCCCGCTTTAAGCACCCGGATAATTAACATCATGTCTTCGATACTGTAGATAATGCGATAGTCTCTGAGCCTGAGCCGATATTGATTGGGTCGTCCTTTGAGTTTCTTACACCCTGAGGGGCGTGGATTGTGTGCCAACTGTTCTAGCACAGTAATCATGTCCTGCTGAACGGTGCGAGGCAACTTTTTGAGCTGTCGTTGTGCCGCTGGCTGGATAACAATCTGATAGCTCACTCTAAACCTAACTCTTGCTTAAGCTCTGACAAAGAAATCGCCCCTGTTTCTTGAAGTGCGACATCTGCATCAAAACCATCCATCTCATCCTCCAAAATCACTAAGGCGGCATCTAGATCACACTCATATTTAAACTGTAAATATTGCAAAAAGTGATACAGTTCATCCACTGCTGCCCTAGAGAGTGCAGGCACTTTCAAGGTTATCGGTTCGATACCAGTAAGCGTTTTCATCAATAACAGTGCTTAAGGTTGGGTTTATTTAACAATCATGCATGATCACACCGCAAAATCGCTCTGCTTGCATATTGGCTGTGGTCTGGTTGTGGGGCCAAGCTGGTTAAATTTAGATGCATCCTCTTCCCTGCGCTTAGTGCAATTGCCGTTGGTAGGGCGCTGGTTACAACAACGGCTAAAGCTTCCCCCCTGGCCCCCTGAGGTGCGCTACGGCAATATTGTGACCGGCTTAGCGATCGCACCCAATTCCTGTGAGTTAGTCTATGCTTCTCATGTGCTGGAGCACCTCAGCCGCCAAGACTTCGATCGCGCCCTCAAAAACATCTTGAGCTATCTCAAACCGGGAGGCACATTACGGGTGGTGGTGCCTGATCTTGAAGACCTGGCCCAGAAATATCTTGCCGACTTACAAAATCCAATAACTGCCCCCCAAGCCGCAGAAACCTTGATGACCGATTCTTTTCTGGGCCACTCTGGCTCCCGCACCACAGTCCGACAGCGGCTCAAAGAAGCGCTAGCCAATCATCGCCATCAATGGATGTGGGATCGGGTTGCTTTGCCCTGGGCCTTTGAGCAAGCAGGGTTAGACGCAGTTCAAGTTTGCAGCTATGGAGATTGGCCGGATGAGCGATTTGCTGAGGTGGAGCATCCAGATAATTTTCAGGGGGCGATCGCGGTTCAAGGCATGAAACCGTAGGGCTAATCTCCATAGCTGCCCTGACCCTGTGGAGGGGAGCTTAACTCAAAGCATCTTCGAGCGCCGCGATCGCTGCGCCACGCTCTTTTTGCTGAGGCGCATGGGGGTCGAAACCTAGAACAGACATAGAATCGGGATCGGTAATAAACACACGACGGATATTGGGTCTAGCCAAGCACCAAACGTTACAGACTAACCAGGTAAAGTCCTCATGATTGCAGGGTTGAATATGGAGGCGGTGGTGGAGATGCTGCCAAGTACAACGATTGAAAACAGCATTCAATTCATTTATCCTGACGTGATCTAGGTTCATGGTGGTTCAACAGTCTTGAGTATCAAACACTTGGTCAAGTATGCCAGGTATTATGAATATTGGATACGATATATTTTAATATATGAATTTTTTGAGTGAATTCGATACCTTTTAATGGTGATCTGTCTCCAGAAACCACTCTTCATCTTGAGTTATATTGTGTTCAAAAAATACACAGTGTTTCGGATTCAAACTTTATTTTAAGAAACACCAAATAGCAATCGCCTCTCAGGACATTCTCATGCTTGCGTCCTAGCGTGAGCCGCAACCATTTCGCTGTCACTTAGTTTGCAAAAAAGCTTAAATTTTTCTGATTTGTTAGCAACTTCGACTTGAATAGGAATCGAATACGGATCAGCTTAGAAGATACCGAATCTATCTGCTCCTATAGCAATTTCACGACAGGGGTGTCGTTTCCCTACCCTTTAGTCGGTGTATGTCAGCACAGCTTCTTGCTCACCCCTCAAACTTAACATCATCTTTTCTTAACCTTAATAGCCCTTCCTTTCCCTTCCCACCGATGACTGAACAACTCAAGAAAATCACAGACGAGCAATGTCAAAGCTCCCCTGCCAAATACAGCGATCTCAAAGCACTCTTTCTAAATTGCACCTTGAACCGGACGCCAGTACTCTCTCATACCGAGGGACTCATCAACGTCGCCAAGCAGATTTTTGAGGTGAATGGAGTGCAAACCACTGTGATTCGGCCGGTGGACTATGAGTTACCCGCCGGTTTAGGGCTCGATATGTCCGAAACTCCCGAATGGGACAAGGATGATTGGCCCCAAATCCAAAAGCACATTGATGAGACCGATATTCTGGTGCTTTGCACCTCCGTTTGGTTGGGTGAAAAAAGCTCTGTTTGCAACCGGGTACTCGAACGCATGTATGGTTACACCCATCAGCTCAATGCCAAAGGCCAGTACCGTGACTACGGTAAGGTGGGCGCAACTTTGATCACGGGTAATGAAGACGGCGTTAAGCATTGCGCGATGAATATTCTCTTCTCGCTCTCCCATATCGGCTACACTATTCCACCCCAAGCTGATGCGGGTTGGATGGGGGAAGCGGGGCCAGGGCCGTCCTATCGTGATCCGGGTTCGGGCGGGCCAGAGAATGATTTCACCAACCGTAACACCACGTTTTTAACTTGGAACTGTATGCATTTGGCTCGGATGCTGAAAGATCAAGGGGGGATTCCGGGCCATGGCAATCAGCCGGAGGTGTGGGATGCAGGGTGTCACTCGGATTTCAAAAATCCAGAGCATAAAGCTTAATGCCATTGGTAGGGTGTGTTAGCGAAGCGTAACGCACCGAAGACTGAGCTTTGGGTGATACAAAGCTGAATTGACTAAGTAGAGTGACCTAATTAAACCGAGGTACACCATGATCAAAAGCCATACAGCACAAGCTCTTCATGCCTTACCCACCTCGAACTTTACTGGTCAACCTACTTATTTAGTTTTCAGGGGCGATCGCCCCTGCTAGTTTCTGGCTCAATTGGGCTTTATCTACCTGACTCGTGACCACAGCCAAAACCAATTCATAAGCTTCGGTATCACTGAGATTCAACTGATAGCCATTGAGCCGTAGAAACGTATCCATTACCGCAAAAGCGGTGCGTTTATTACCGTCAATAAACGGATGATTTAACGCTAAATGATACAAATAAGCCGCTGCCTGCTCTGGCACGGTGGGATGCAACAATACACCACTAAACATGGCTTGGGGTTGAGCGATCGCAGACTCTAACAAACCACGATCTCGAATGCCGGGAGTTCCTCCTAAGCGCTGGATTTGGCGATCGTGCAAGGCCAGTACATCTTTTAACGTTAAAAAATCAGGAGTTTGCAAGACGACGATAGACCTCTGCACGTTCTTTTTCCGATTCTAAATACGCTGCCCAAACCTCTGAACGACAGCCTTCTGGCACTTCATCAGACACATGGTTAGCTTCCTGCTCATCTTCAGACTGCAATTGCTGCACATAATCTAGAACTTGTTGCAAAACCTTGGGTGTGAGTGGTTCTAATGCTTGAATGATCTGTTCCTTCAGCGATGTTGTCTGACCTGCTTGCGACTGTATGGTTTGAGACTCTGCGATCGCCATCTCTTCAATTTCCCCCAATTGTTTATTGATAGTCTCTAGTTTACCGATTTCCCTTTTTCCCTGCTCTTTACCCCCCAGTCCCTATGTCCCCTTCCACCCAATGGTTCCGCGTTCTCGATCTCGATGAACTCCCCGAAGGTCGCGTTAAAACCGTCTTGGCTGGCCATAAAAGCCTCGCCATGACCCATTACCAAGGCAAATATGGTGCCCTTGATAATCGCTGTCCCCACCAGGGCGGCCCCCTTGGTGAAGGCTCGATTGAAAATGGTTATTTGCGTTGTCCCTGGCATGGCTGGGACTATTGCCCCCATACCGGTCGTCCGCCTGGTGACTTAGATGTGGATGATGTCCTGGAGACATTTACGGTGGAAACCCGAGAGGATGGGATTTATGTCGGCCTGCCTATCGAATCTGAGCACACCCGCACCGTCAGCGATGTGATGGCGGAAACCCTTGTGAACTGGGGAGTTACCCATGTGTTTGGTATGGTCGGCCATTCCAACTTAGGATTAGCCGATGCCCTGCGCCGCCAAGAAATGGCGGGTAACTTGACCTTTATTGGCATTCGCCATGAAGGGGCGGGGGCATTCGCTGCATCTGCCTATGCCAAGCTCACGGGCAAACCTGCCGCTTGCCTGACGATCGCGGGGCCAGGCGCAACCAACCTGCTTACGGGCATGTGGGATGCCAAGGTGGATCGCGCCCCCATTCTTGCCCTTACCGGCCAGGTTAATTCCCAAGTTTTAGGCACAGGCAACTTCCAAGAATGTGATCTTTCGGCGGCCTTTAGTGGCGTGGCGGCCTGGAGCGGGACGGTGCTCAACAATAGTAAACATGCGGAATTGGCATCGCTGGCGGTCAAACATGCGTTGCTCAAACGAGATGTTTCTCATCTCATTTTCCCGGATGAAATTCAAAATCAGCCCGCGATCGATGTGCCCGCCGCTACCCCTGAGGGTCGCCTCACGCCCCTGCAAATTGCGCCGCCGCCTGAATCGCTCCAGAAAGCGATCGACTTGCTCAAACCCGCTCGACGGCCCGTGATCATTGTGGGGCATGGAGCACGCTTTAACATGCTAGCTGTCATCGAGCTGGCAGAACAGTTGGGTGCGCCAATCCTGACTACGTTTAAGGGTAAAGGCCTCATCTCGGATCGCCATCCCCTCGGTTGTGGGGTGCTTGGGCGCAGTGGCACACCGATCGCCAGTTGGTTTATGAACGAAGCGGATGTGTTGCTGGTGATGGGTGCGTCCTTCTCAAACCACACGGGGATTTATCCGGGTCTACCTATTATCCAAGTGGATTTTGACCCGTTGGCATTGGGGAAATTTCATCCCGTGACGGTACCAGTTTGGGGAGAAATTTCGATTGTGGTGGAGCAGCTCAAAACCGCTTTGACCGGGCAAACGAACACGGACGATCAAACATCACAGGTCGTTGAGCGGTGGGCGATTTGGCGGGCTGAGAAACACAATCGAGAACAGGACGATCGCGGTCAGGGTCTCAACTCCGCCGCAATTTTTGCCGCTATGACTCGGCAAGTGGCCCAAGATGCGGTCATTTCGGTGGATGTAGGCAACAATACCTATTCCTTTGGGCGCTACTTTGAATGTGAAGCCCAGTCCGTTTTGATGTCGGGGTATCTGGGGTCGATTGGCTTCGGCTTTCCGGGAGCGATGGGGGCCTGGGCTGCGGCAGGTCAGACGCGTCAAATTGTCTCCGTCTCGGGAGACGGCGGTTTTGGCCAATATTTAGCGGACTTCAACACCGCAGTGAAATACGAGATGAACATCACCCATATTCTGCTCAATAATTCTCAACTGGGCAAAATCTCCAAGGAGCAACGGGCCGGGGAATGGGATGTATGGCAAACCTCGTTAAGTAACCCAAATTTTGCCAGCTATGCCCAGAACTGTGGGGGCTTTGGCATCCGGGTTACCCAAAAAGATGAACTGGATGGGGCGATCGCCCAAGCGTTGGCTCACAATGGGCCGGCGATCGTGGAGATTTTTGCTGATCCAGAGCTGATCTAGTGTGCTCTTAAACATCCGCAGACTGCGATCGCCCATCTGCCACCTTTGCCAACGCTGTTTTGAGGGCCTCAATCTTGAGGGGTTTACTCACATAGTCATCCATCCCCGCATCTAGGCAAACTTGGCGATCGCCCTGCATCGCATTAGCAGTCATGGCAATGATGTGAGGACGTTGCCCAGCCGGATAGTCAGCGCAAAGCTGGCGTGTGGCTTCCAGACCATCCATTTCCGGCATTTGCACATCCATAAAAATTACGTCATACGCTTGCCGTTCCACAGCTTCGAGAACTTCTAGTCCATTGGCTGCCAGATCCACATCGTAACCGAGGCGCTTGAGTGTCATCCGCGCCACCTTTTGATTTACCACATTATCTTCGGCAAGCAGAATATTGAGTGGCCCTGCCGCTAATGGTTGAATTTTCGGCAGATCAGCAGATTTTGCTTTCGCTTGAACCGGCCGCGGTTGCTGAGAGAGCACCGTCACCAGCGTTTCATACAAGGCAGACTGCTTCACAGGCTTCGTCAGCATTGCATCCAGCTTTAAATCCCCTAAACTCTGGGGATCAGGCTGGCCCAAAGAACTCAGGAGTACCAAGGGCAAAGTTTGGCGCTGGGGCAATTGGCGAATCTGGCTTGCAAGCATTAACCCATCTTGCTCAGGCATTTGCCAGTCGAGAATCACGAGATCAAACCCCTGATGTTGTAGCCAGCTCAACGCTTCAACTGCTGAAGGCGTTGCTTGGGGCTGCATTCCCCAAGCCTCGGTTTGGGCAATCAGAATTGCCCGATTAGTGGCATTATCATCCACAATCAACACCGTTTTGCCCTTGAGTTCGACGGGGGCAAGGGATGAAAGTTGGTCATCGGTTTGGGTCGTACGGATTGTAAATGTGAAGGTGGAGCCTTTGCCAGCCGAACTCTCGACCTGCATTTCACCTCCCATCATCCGAGTGAGTCGTTGGCTGATCACCAAGCCTAAGCCGGTTCCCCCATAGCGACGAGTGGTGGAGCTATCCGCTTGGCTAAAAGCCTGAAACAGCCGCTTTTGTTTGTTGGGGGGAATACCAATGCCCGTATCGTGGACAGCAAATTGAATCTCGTAAGCGGTCTCGGTTGTTGTATCCGTGGCATGGTTCTCAGAGCCTAGCAGTTTTGCGGTCACGCGCAGTACCACTTCACCCACCTCAGTGAACTTAATCGCATTCCCCAGGAGGTTCACCAACACCTGACGCACTCGGGTTTCATCGCCTCGAATACAGCGTGGGGTTTGGGGGGCAATAAAGTAGGCCAGCTCAAGATTTTTATCGGCAGCACGATGGGCAAAGAGGTCGATCGCCAATTCCACGCAACTGAATAAGTTAAAAGGATGCTGCTCCAGATCCAGCTTGCCCGATTCAATTTTGGAAAAGTCCAGAATGTCATTAATAATCGTCAGCAATGCATCACCGCTATTGCGAATCGTCTCCACAAAATCTTGCTGGCGGGGATCGAGTGCAGTATCCCGCAACAGACTTGTCATCCCAATCACACCGTTCATCGGCGTCCGAATTTCATGACTCATCATGGCCAGAAATTCACTTTTGGCGCGATTGGCCTGTTCAGCGGCGCTTTTTTCCGCTTCGAGTTCTTGGGTGCGTTCTTGAACTTGATGCTGGAGTGTATCCCGCGCCACCCGCAGTTTTTTGGTGTCGCTTTCAACTTGGGTAATTAATTGGTTGAGGGTTTGAGCTAAGTCTTGTAACTCATCTTGGGACTGAATCTGTACCCGCTGGTGAAAGTCTCCAGCACGGGTGATCTGTTGGGCTTGGCGATTGAGGGAGGCAAGGGGTTGAACAATCAGTTGTGTGGCAGCACGGGCGAGAATAACGGCCATAACAAGAGCTAACAAGACACTCGCCAAGATCAAAAATATTCGCAGTTGCTCTGCTCTTTGCAAGTTAGTAAACGCTTGTTGATGCTCATCATCAAAGTCATAGATCAGGCCTTCTAATTCTTGGTAGAGGCGCCGGAACTGCTTGCCATGCTGACGGCTCTTGTCACTGGTTACCAACCGCAGGATTTTAGCTTCGGCTGTCTCGATTCTTTGGGGGCTACCCAAGGCAAAATATAGGATGGCTTCCAGACGACTTAGGGTGTTTCGATATTCGGCTAATAGCGTTTGGTAGTCTTGCTGTACGCTCAAGATCTGCTCAGCATATTGAGGGTATGTGGCTGTCAAACGATCGAGCTGAGGCAGGAGTTGCTCCATACCCCCCTGATAGTTTTTGGCTCTCTGGCGTTCAAGGCGTGCCCATTCGGAGTCAGTAATCGCTTGCAAGGTGTTTTGTGGATAGGCATGAAGTGTCTGCATCCCATGCTCTAGTTGCCGGAGTTTGAGACGATCGCGGTCGAGTTGGATTAAATATTTTTCAACGCGATGTTCGTAAGCGAGCGTGATGACCAAGCCCAAACCCGTAACAGCGATCGCCACCCCCAGCGCCCCGATATAACCAGCGGTGATTTTTTTGGCGATGGGCCAGGGTGCAACCCAACGTCTAAACCATTGGGCAATAAAATTCTGTTTCGGCGAGCGGTTCGGCATTGCACGATTTAAGCTTGGCTGGTTATTCAGGTTATAAACATTGCGATCCGGATTGGGGTGATAGCATCCTTAATATCATGCAGTTGTTGGTCTGAGCGGCTTATCCCGGAATTGAACTGAATCGAACCTGAGTCGCTTGGGACAACGCCGCTTCGAGCACTTCAATCTTGAGGGGCTTACTCACATAATCATCCATCCCCGCATCTAGGCAGATCTGGCGATCGCCAGGCATCGCATTCGCCGTCATCGCAATAATATACGGGCGCTGCCCGGATGGATAATCCGAGCAGATTTGACGCGTCGCTGTCAAACCATCCATCTCTGGCATCTGTACATCCATCAAAATCACATCATAGGCTTGCCGCTCGATCGCTTCGAGCACCTCCAAGCCATTCGCCGCAAGATCAGCCTCATAGCCCAGCCGCTTCAGGGTCATACGTGCCACTTTCTGGTTCACCACATTGTCTTCTGCCAGCAAAATATTGAGCGTCGCTGCGGTTGTGGGTTCCAGCGTGTCTGATGTTGCAGGCTGAGCTGATACCAGCTTAGAGCGAGATTGTTCAGTAAGAATTTTTGTTAGGGTTCTGTAGAGTAAAGATTGCTTCACTGGCTTGGTCAATGTGGCAGCCAGTTTTAAATCGCCTAAATGTTCGGGCTCAGGCTGGCCAAGCGAACTCAGCAGTACAATTGGTAAGGCTGGGTTGTTAGGCAATTGGCGGAACTGACTCGCCAGCATCAGACCATCTAGATCAGGCATCTGCCAATCGAGAATGGCCAAGTCAAAATCATCTCCCTCCCGCAGCCAGGTTAATGCCTCTGTGGGTGAACTCGTCGCTCGGGGTTCCATGCCCCAAGCCTGGGTTTGAGCCATGAGAATCTCTAGATTCGTCGCATTATCATCCACAAGCAGAATTTTTTTGCCGTTGAGTTTGACCGGGTCTAAGGGCGGCGCACCATCATCAAACTGAGTGGTCTGGATATTAAAGGTAAACGTAGACCCTTGACCCGCAACACTTTCAACTTGAATATCACCCCCCATCATCTGGGTGAGCCGTTGGCTAATCACCAAGCCTAGGCCTGTGCCACCATAGCGACGGGTTGTGGAGCTATCCGCTTGGCTGAAGGCCTGAAACAAACGCTTTTGTTTATTGGGGGGAATGCCAATACCCGTATCTTGAACCGTAAACTGGATGTTGTAGGGGGGCTCAGCGGTTGTCCCTATTTCATTCTGCTCAGGTGTCAAAAGGCGTGCGGTTACGCGCAGAACCACTTCACCTGCTTCTGTGAATTTAATTGCATTCCCCAATAAGTTCACAAGCACCTGACGTATACGAGTTTCATCTCCCCGGATCGAGCGGGGGGCTTGGGGGGCAACAAAATAGGTGAGTTCTAGATTCTTTTCAGCAGCAGGGTGGGTAAAGAGGTCAACAGCCGATTCCACGCAATTGAGCAAGTCAAACGGATGCTGTTCTAGATCAAGCTTGCCTGATTCAATTTTGGAAAAGTCCAAAATATCATTAATAATCGTCAGCAGCGCATCGCCACTATTGCGGATTGTCTCCACAAAATCCTGCTGCCGAGGATTGAGGGCGGTATCCCGGAGCAAGCTGGTCATCCCAATCACGCCATTCATCGGCGTTCGAATTTCATGGCTCATCATGGCCAGAAATTCACTTTTGGCCCGATTGGCTTGCTCAGCCGCAACTTTTTCGGCTTCAAGTTCTTGGGTGCGATCTAGGACTTGTTGCTCTAAGGTATCCTTTGCGATCCGGAGTCTTTGGGTATCAGTTTCAACTCGGGCAATCAGTTGGTTGAGGGTTTGGGCTAAATCTTGCACCTCATCCTGGGATTGGATCTGCACCCGTTGGCTAAAATCCCCTGCTGTGGTTATCCCTTGAGCTTGGTCGTTCAGAGATTCAATTGGTGTAACAATGAGTTGTGTTGTGCCACGAGCCAGCAAAAAGGCAACCGCCAGCGCCAGCATCATACTACTAACAATCAGAATGACTTGGAGTTGATTGACGCGGTGGAGATTGTGTCGGGCTTGTTGGCGATCGCGCTCAAATTCCTCAATTAGCATATGAAGTTGCTGATTGAGCTGGTTAAAGGTCTCAATCCGATCTCGATGGATTTGACCCGTTAAGAGCCGCAACAAACGGGTTTGGAGTTGCTTCACCTCTGTTTCTGAGAGCAGCGTACTCGGGAGATTTGCCGTTGCATCCGCAGCGGTGGCTTGATAGCGATTTAAAATGCCGCGATAGCCAGACCAGAGCGGTTGGGTGGTCTCTAAATGCAGGGGATGGGTGCGATCAAAGTCCTCCAGTTCAACGATGACCCCATCGGCTCGGGTGAGGTTGTCTTGAAAATCTTGTTTAATATCCTTGATTGATTGCCCGGTGTGGAGGGATTGGAGCAGCGCTTGGGGATAAAATTGTACTGCCTTGATCGCATGATCAAGGCGATATAACGTGAGTTGATGGGCTTCGAGTTCTAAAAGGTGGTGTTCCACCCGCTGAGCATAAAAGCCACTGACAATTAAGCCAAAACTAGTGCCCGCGATCGCTACCCCCAGCGCACCAATATACCCAGCTTTGATCTTTTTAGCGATGGGCCAATCCGCAACCCGGTGGTTGAGCCAGTCAGCAATACGATTGATGTGCGGTTTCAGGCCAGGCATTAGCAAGTAGGAAATCTAGAATGTGGGAGAACAAACGCCACAACTTAACCAAGTAGAGCGATGCTCAAAAGAGCAATGCCAACCTTTTGGTGACGCAAGCATGTTAATCAATTGGTTGACGGCTTCAGTCTGAGATCAAATTCATATTGCACCGATAACCCAAACATAGCAGACTGCTCGTTCAAGCAGAATGTCTATATTTAGTTTGTAACATCCTCCATAATTAAGATCTTCCACCCTAGCAGGGTGAGTTGCGCTGTTTACTCAGTAGCTTACAGTTGGCAATTACGCCATCCGGATTATTTGCAGATCATGTATGTGGGGTCGAGTGTGCCTTCACTCATCTTGACAATGTCAAATCATGCACGACTCAGCAACATTCTGACTCTGAACCACAAAAATTGTGCTGGAGCAGTCAGCTCAATTCCTCTTCAGGCTATTCAGGAAAATAAATTCTACATGCCATATTTTCTATACAACTCATTGTGAATCAAGCTGCGTAATGCATAGCCGTCTGGATCATTTTCAGTCTCATGAAAATGCTTATGCTTTGCTCTAGTTGTAGCATAAAGTTGGCGTGAAAGCTTATATACTGCTCTGTAGCCTTCTGGGCAGCTTGGATATCCTGACGTTTGCAAAACTTGCCGTTGCAGTTCAGCCATTGCTTGCATATCAATGGCGGTATGATGTTCTTCATGACGGACTAAATGACGCATATACCGATCCCAAGCGTCTTTGAGTTCTAGACTACCTTGGTCATAATTTACCCATTTCGGATAGGTATAGTCAGCATGGGCAGTTATTTTAATCTTTAAAATCCAACAGGAAGAACCAATTGTTTGGGTTTCAAGCACCCAATTCGGGTGAAAGCGAGTGTAAGCAACTGCATTAGATTGTTCATTATCCACTCCTGAAATCAAAAAGTGGGCCTCATTATGTATTGACTGTCGAACTTCTTGAGCTGTATATCCCTGAATTTCATAATAAGTATATTTATTCTTGGACTTATCTAAAATAGGAGAGTTGGCTTTTTTACTTCGGAGTAGCTTCACTACTTTTTGAACAATCGGTTGGGGCAGCTCAAGCCATTGGTCAGTATTAGTTTTACTCCCTGGGGGAACGACTAAAACAGGCTTTGCGGCGATCGGTTCTGTTGTGTCTAAAGCATTAACTACGAACTGGAAGCTCAAAAGCTTCTGCAAATCCGAGGTTGACCAACGATTGCGATGATCTTGAAAATACCCCTTGCCCAGTAAAATAAATCCAATGAAAACCATGACGTTCAATCTCCAGAGCCAAGTACCAATTTTGCTCGATAGTGTTTTTGTGCTTGAATATTCAGCAGAAGGTTTTCCTGCAATAGCTATGCGAGTTTTGCGCCGCTTTGCTGCTTTTGAAACGGCTGATGTTGAGGGGCGAGAGGGTAATTTTCGCCCGATTGGTTTAGCCCAGGCAACAACTACAGGATCATCACTGCTGAGCAGATGATGATATAACTTCTGTGCAGCTTGCCAGTTTTGGCTGCCTATGTAAGCTTCTAAGAGCAGCATCTCATACTGAGTTGAGACGCTCCCTGAGTGCTGGTTTGCCTGGGCCAAATGATGTTCTATTGTCTGAATCGCGGTGAACCAAGCACCGCTCTCGATCGCCTGTTTAGCAACCGCCAAAACTGTTTCATTCGCTGGTGCTGCTGAGGTAAGCGGTGGCGCGGCTAGTTTTTCTAATTGAGCGATTGCCCATTGCTTGACCTTAGGATGCGGATGCTGCCGAAGCGCTTGACACACTTCGATTGCCCGAGCAAAGTCCTGCAAGACAATATAGGTGCGAACTAAGGCGATTTGTGCGCGAATGCGATCATGATGATTTACTGATTCAGACGACTGACAAACCGCTTCTAAAACTTTCAAGGCGGCTGAGTAGTTGGCTTGCCGGAGGAGTTGTAAGGCTTGATGAAGTGACATCAGTCATGTGCGCCATAGTGAACTGATCTCAATTATCAGCGAAAGCACAGGAGAACCTTAATACCAAATCACAAAATGCCAGCTACAGATAAGGCATCTAAAATGCTCTTTCTGCCTGCAATAGAGGCAATAGTCGCTTGTTCGAGTTTCAGGAGTTGTTCGCGGATGAGTAGACGTAAGTCATTCA
>JAAHHN010000065.1 GCA_010672165.1 Spirulina sp. SIO3F2
TGCTTTGGCTTCCCTGGCGCTTCCTGGTATGAGCGGCTTTGTGAGTGAACTCTCGGTCTTCGTGGGTTACAGCACCAGCGACCTCTACAGCAGCCCCTTCCGGACAGTGACGGTCTTCTTGGCTGCGGTAGGTCTGATTCTCACCCCGATTTATCTGCTCTCGATGTTGCGCCAGGTTTTCTACGGTGCCGGTGCACCGCCTGCTTGCGAAATCGGTGGTCCTAGCCAGCCTGCACCGGGAGACCAGGAAATCGTCTGTTTTGGTACAAACTGCATGTTGCCTGCTGATTCTCGGTTTGTGGATGCCAAACCCCGTGAGGTCTTTATTGCAGCTTGCTTCTTGGCAGTGGTGATTGGCGTTGGGGTTTATCCCAAGCTGGCGACTCAAACCTATGATGCTAAGTTGGTCGCAATCAACAGCACAGTTCGGGATGCGCAAATGACCCAGATTGCAGCCAAGCCCCAAAAGGGTTTGCTCTGGAGTGATTTGCAGCCTGAAACCCTGGCGACGGCTCCGGCGCTGGAGTTGTTGGAGTAGTTTCCAACGCTGAACTTCACAATACACAAAGTTCTCCTTGTCCGAGTTAGATGGGGAGAATTTTTTATGGCGACGAGCACGATCATTGCGGAGAGTGCATTCAGTACTCGTTTCAATCGTTTGAGTCTCATCATCTTCCCTAAAATTTCAAGGCCATATCCTAGATCGCCCCCATCACCGTAAACGCTGCCCAATTCCCCGGTGCTGGAAACTGCTCTCGCGTCGTAAGCATCGCTTGACGCAGAGCCGTAGCTTTATCTGCTCCAGCATTGAGTTCAAGATAAAAGTTCTCCATCAAAGTTGCAGTGGGTTGATCAAGAATTGCCCAAAGCGAAACCACTAAGCTGGCAGCTCCCGCCCGAAAAAAAGCCCGCGACAGGCCCACAACCCCTTCCCCATTGGCAATTTCGCCGTTGCCCGTATCACAGGCACTCAACACCGCCAGTTCGGCATTGAGATCAAGCGTCACAATTTCCCGAGCCGTCAAAAAGCCATCATCGGCCAGGCTGTAGTAGACCAGGGTTGTGTCTTCTCGGCAGGCGATCGCGTTTCAATTTTGGTTACGGTTGTTGCGCCCCTCACACAGAACAGCAGAAATAAGCCATCTTTCAAAATTCACAGAACGCCTGTTGTACAAGCACTCTGAACTCTGAACTCTGAACTTTGAACTCTGCACTGATACTAGCCTGTTTCTCTCTCAGCGCTAGCCCAGTGCGATACCATAACCCTATCCCTATAGTTCAGCGGTATAGCACCGCCAATAACCATGTTTAACAATTCCGCGATGGGCCACAGCGCCCCGCAGAGGGAGGATGGCTGGTCTTAGGCAGACTAGCCCCAGACCGCTAGGAGTGGCTGCCCTTCTAGCCCAGGTCAAACGGCTCCAAACCCAACGCCATGCCCGTGACAGCCAAGGCATATTCTTCATCGAAGGCATCCGCAACTTTATCCGTGCCATCGATCATGACTGGCCGATCGCCCAGATTGTCTACAGCGAGAAGCTCTTGACCGTTCCCCCCGCCCGTCAGCGCCTCCGCCAAGCCCGACGCTCCGGTGTCCCCACCCAGAGCCTTACACCAGAACAATTTCGGCAGATTTCCACCACCGAACGGGCTTCCGGTATCGGTGCGATTATTCAGCAGCCCTGGTCAGAGCTAAAAAACATTCAACCCCACTCCGGTTTGTGTTGGATTGTGCTCGAACAGGTGCGCTCTCCAGGTAACTTTGGCAGCTTAATTCGCACTGCCGAAGCGGTGGGAGCGGCGGGATTTATTTTGCTCGGCTCCAGCATTGACCCCTTTAACCCTCCTGTGGTGCGGGCCAGTATGGGGTCATTATTCCGGCAGCAATTTGTCCGCACTCAAGCCCATCAACTGCGGCGCTGGATTACCCGCCACCAACTCCAGGTGGTGGGAGCATCTCCTGAAGGGGATTGCGACCTGCACCGATCGCACTATCCCGATTCCACGCTGCTATTTTTGGGGGAAGAACGCAAGGGTCTAACCACAAGCCAGCGCCAACTCTGCGATCGCCTGGTGCGGATTCCAATGGTGGGAGAAGCCGATTCCCTTAATCTCGCTGTGGCAGGGAGTTTGATGCTCTATGAGGTCTTGCGGGCGCGATCGCAAGTTTCATAATCACCTCCTCAGGACTGTTGCTCGGTTCCCTGGTTTTTATCTTTTATTGATCTACCTTCCCCAACTGGGTGGGTAGATCAATCCAACATTCTGTGCCGATTCCAACTTGCGATCGAAACACCAATTCACCGCCATGATTATGGTGAATAATTTGATAGGCAATGGCCAAACCCAAACCTGTGCCTGACCCGACAGCCTTGGTGGTAAAGAATGGATCAAAGATGCGATCCCGCACTTGCGACGAAATTCCACACCCATTATCGGCAATCAAGATTTGGACTTGTTTGTCGATCACCAAAAAACGGGTTTGAATGGTGATTTGACAGTCCTGGGGCTGTTTTAGACCATCAAACGAGTCGATCGCATTTTTGAGCACTGTCAAAAACACTTGATTCAATTGACTGGGATAACATTCGATGGGGGAGAATTGACCATAATCTTTGTGAACTGAGATGGCATCACGACGTTGGTTGCTGCCTAAGCGGTGGTGTAACAGAAATAAAGCCTGCTCCAGACAATCATGGATATCAATTGTTTTCTGTGCGGCTTCATCTAAACGGGCAAAACTGCGGAGAGAATCCACAACCGTTTGGAGGCGCTGAACCCCTTTGTTAATTGAGCCGATCACCTGGGGGAAATCGGAACGAATAAAGTCTAATTCGATTTCTTGGGCACAATCATCGACGGCTGGAATGGGCTGAGCAACGTGACGTTGATAACAATCAATCAGCTCTAACAGACCCTCAATATAATCCTGGGCATGGTTAATATTGCCCTTAATAAACGCCATGGGGTTGTTCAATTCATGGGCCATGCCCGCCACAAGCTGTTCAAGACTCAACATTTTTTCGGTATGCACCAGTTGGAGTTGTTGTTGTTGCAGCTCAGTGATTGCTTCTTGGAGTTTGGCCGACTGTTTGCGGGCATGACGGGTGGCGGATGTGGCTTGTTGACGCTCTGTCATCTCAGCGATGATGCGATCGCATAACTGGGCAAAGGTTTGTGTAACATCGCCCAATTCGTTGGGGGGAATCTGGGTAAGCGTGGGTTGCAGTTTGGGGATATCAGCTCCTTGGATTGCTTGGCCAAACACCAAGAGTTCACGTCGCAGACGCACAATGGGCTGAATGACCAACAGCTCAATACCGACCATCGTCGTAATGGTTACTACTGCACCAATCAGGGCAATTAAACCCAGAATTCGACCCACATAGGCATAGAGTTCTCGTTGAACGGGGGCGCGATCGAGCACCAGCAAGAGGGTCTGCTCGTTCGGGGTTATCCAAGCTACCAAATAGCTATTCCCCTGTCGCTGCAAGTTAGTCCAATTCATCACAACCGAGGACTCTACATTCGGAACTTGCCCCCAGGTATCCAAACGCTTGCCTTGAGGACTGTAGAGCGCTAACCCTTTAAGTTGTGGATCGTGCTTGAGTTGACTCAGGTCGGGCCAATCTTGGAAGGAGCGGCGATCGCCGAAACTGTCCAACGTCATACTCACTGATGCAGGGTATAGCCGCTCAAGTTTGGCTTCGAGTTCCGTTTCTCGTCGCCAATAAGACGGAATCAGAACCAGAATCTCGATGAGCATAAAGCTACTAAAGACCCAGAGGGTCAGCGTGCGCGAGAGCTTGGCACGGCCAAATTGAGATAGGGAATGGAATAACAATGATGAACCTCAGCAATCTCAAAATTTAGGGGTGATGCCGCCTTGACTCTGTTATAAGCGACTCGGTGTTTACCGCATTGGTTTACACCTAACCTCACTGAAACTCAGACCAAACCTGTTCAGAGTGCTTCGGATGATGCCCACATTCTAGACAATCAGAGCAATTGTCCCAACTGAATGCTGATGAAAAATGAGAGGATGCTGAAGAGAACCATGCCGAAGATCGCATCAGAGCACCTTCAAAGTCAAGCAATCAAAGCTCTCCGCAGTATTAAGAAGCGTTGCGTTTTAAAAATAAACATGTTCAGTGTAGGGGATGGCAAGTGCCGCAAACGCCTATGGGGGTTGGGATTGAGAGGTGTAAGTTGAGGCGATCGCCCCTATTTTGCCCCGTGAAACTTTTTGCGACAATGCCAGGGATATACATATTTAGGTTTCCCCGCTTTCCGCGCTGAACTTGGAGATTGATCGCTTATGAAATTGGCTTATTGGATGTACGCTGGCCCCGCCCACATCGGTACTTTGCGCATTGCTAGCTCCTTTAAGAATGTCCATGCCATCATGCATGCCCCCCTCGGTGATGACTATTTCAATGTCATGCGCTCCATGTTAGAGCGGGAGCGAAATTTCACCCCCGTTACAGCCAGTATCGTCGATCGCAATGTTTTGGCTCGGGGCTCTCAAGAAAAGGTTGTCGATAACATCACCCGCAAAGACCGCGAAGAGCATCCGGATCTGATTGTGCTTACCCCCACCTGCACCTCCAGCATTTTGCAAGAAGACCTGGAGAACTTTGTCGAGCGTGCTCAACTGGATTCCCAAGGGGATGTGATGCTGGCGGATGTGAACCATTACCGCGTCAATGAGTTGCAAGCGAGCGATCGCACCCTCCAGCAAATCATTAAGTACTACATTGAAAAAGCCCGCAAGCGGGAAGAACTGGACACCACCAAAACCGTTGAACCCTCCGTTAACATCATTGGTTTAACCACACTGGGTTTCCATAACAACCATGATGGTCGGGAACTCCGCAAACTAATGGCGGATCTTGGCATCAAAGTGAATGCAATGATTCCAGAGGGGGCAACCGTAGACCAGCTCAAGACCTTGCCCAAAGCCTGGTTTAACCTCGTACCCTATCGAGAAGTGGGCATGATGGCAGCGGAATATCTGCAAACTGAGTTTGGTACTCCCTATGTGGATATTACCCCGATGGGCGTGGTGGAAACGGCTCGCTGCATTCGCAAGATTCAGCAGGTGATTAATGCCCAGGGGGTCGGCGTTAACTACGAAGACTTTATCCACGAACAAACCCTCCATGTCTCCCAAGCGGCTTGGTTCTCCCGCTCGATTGACTGCCAAAACCTCACCGGCAAAAAGGCAGTGGTCTTTGGGGATAATACCCATGCTGCGGCGATGACCAAGATCTTGGCCCGTGAGATGGGTATCCATGTGGTGTTGGCTGGAACCTATTGCAAATATGATGCAGACTGGTTCCGCGCCGAGGTGAGTGAATATTGCGATGAAGTGTTGATTAGTGAAGATAATGGCGAGATTGGGGATGCGATCGCCCGTCTAGAACCGGCTGCAATTTTCGGCACCCAAATGGAGCGCCATGTGGGCAAGCGTCTAAGTATTCCCTGCGGTGTAATTGCGGCTCCGATTCATATCCAGGACTTCCCGATTGGCTATCGGCCCTTCCTCGGCTATGAGGGCACCAATCAGATCGCCGATTTGGTTTACAACTCCTTCACGCTCGGCATGGAGGATCATCTCCTTGAAATCTTTGGCGGTCACGACACCAAGGAAGTGATTACCAAGGGCATCTCTGCTGATTCTGACCTCAACTGGACCCATGAAGCCCGTACCGAACTCAATAAGGTGCCAGGTTTTGTCCGAGGTAAGGTGAAGCGCAACACTGAGAAATTTGCACGGGAGCGAGGTTTAAGTGAGATTTCTTTAGAGGTTATGTATGCTGCGAAGGAGGCTGTGGGCGCATAACGAATTATTCGATTCTGGTGTAGGGGTCAGGTTTCCTGACCCTGCGCCGGTTTTCTCAAATAACCATCGGGCTTACTTATTAGACAGGGTTTTCAGTTCACCCGGGTTTGTACTGAGTGTAGCTGGGAGTTCCCTAGAGACAACCCGCCTTCATGTTCATTTGGTTTGTAAGGGGTGTGGGTGGATGATGCCATTCACTGAGCTATATTTATTTAGATAAACGCTAATCAGTAACCCAAAATGGTGAAGCGGATTCTCGGAGTATTTGTGTTTGCACTCGGACTTAGTTTAGGCGGTTGGATCACATATAACCTTTTTGTGGAGCGACAGCCCGAAACAGAAGGACAAAGCCCCATACCAGCTATCTTAGTGTCAGGTTCTTTTATGTATGTGGGTTTTAAGTGGGCTAAGGGTGAGCAAGCTGAATAGTTTTGAGCCCTGCAAGGGGTAACTGATAGGCTGCGGAATTAGCCCCACCACCCACACAAATCAACTCCCTAAACTTCACACAGCAACGTTTTGAAAGCACACAATCCAATACCGAGAGTCTAAAAAAGGAGGCTTGCTGAATGTTTGAGCAACAAGGCAGTAGGCAAATATTGATTGGGGAGAGTTGGGGTTGTGCTCGGGAAACGAGCAATTATTTTGTGTGGGTTGAAGAAATTACTTATCTCTTTATTACATCAATCCCCACTACTGTACTTACCAATATTTACCTGCTGACTCTCCCCCTCGCTCTTAGCATTTACATTGATAGTATCGTTAGAAGTTTTACTTACATTGTTTATTGTTTCTCCAACAATAAGCTGATCAATTTTTTCTGCATTTATTGTATAATTACCTTCTTTATCTTTGTAATCAGAAACATCGAATCCAAGATCTTCAAGACTATCGATTACTGCTTTAGATATTAGACTGTAAAGTATGCTAACAGAGGCTATGGACTCCGGACGACCGAAGAAGTCAGAAGTAAAAGTCAACGAAGATCTTCAAGACTATCGATTACTGCTTTAGATATTAGACTGTAAAGTATGCTAACAGAGGCTATGGACTCCGGACGACCGAAGAAGTCAGAAGTAAAAGTCAACGAATGTCTTTCTCTTTTGTTGATCCATGAAAACCCTGAAGCACCGGGCCAGACTGTGCTTTGTTGAGTGATTTCCCGCAATAGATTTTCATATCTTTTGTACCCAATACTGGATAAACTCCCCAAAGCACTTGGACACAGACTTAAAATATCGTCTAAATTTGAGTTTTTTTGGAATTTTGTTTCTTCTTTAAAGTTGTCTTTGATTTTTTTTAGAGCTTCAATATATATTGAACTGTCTTCTGGTTTAACTAGAGCAGGATTTTGATTTCTTGGATTTCCTGAAGATATAGAGGTTGTCTCAAATTCATATTTAAGAATAGCTTTGTCTATATCAGCTTTGCCTACTACCGGAGACCCCATTGTACTAACAGCAAGATGGCAAGAAATGCCATTTCCTGCGTTGAAAAAACGCAAGAAAAAAGTTGCTTTTGTCATATACTTGGGGAATAATATGTCAACAGCATAGTATATTCGGGCAGAGATCTTTTCTTTTTCTAAAGCAGTTTTTATCTTCTCTCTACATAAGAACAATTCTGGTCTTGTGTGTTGGCCCAACAAAACACTATCTTTTGGAATAGTATGGCCTTGAACTGCAAGCACTTCACCTAAAGATACGTATTTTATACCAGACTTTATTAGTCTATCTTTTATATAACTCCATGCACTTTTTTGGAGAATTTCAATGTTCTTGTCTCTATCCACTTTATCGGTTGGAGGACAGGTGAAAGTATTTTCTGCTTGTAAGCGGCCGAATCCAGGAAAAGGATGTTTTTTCTGACTAATGACGACTGGAATATCACCTTCATCTATTCGACCCGATCCATAAAACTCAATTAGCTCTTTGATTTGATCCTGAAACTTTTGTGATATCGGTATATCCCATTTCTCTTCTTTAATAAATTTCAGGTTTTTATAGCGAATCTCTGCAATTTTTTTGTTGTAACTAAATCTAATATTTAACTCACAAATAATCCCAATTATCATTACAAAGACAAAGAAGATGCCAAGCACAGCAAACGTAGAAATAACCTGATCTTCTGTTGTGCCAGATTCTGCTGAATGAAATACAAGGACACCGCTCACAGATGTTATAAACAAACTCAAAAATATAGTAAGAGCCTTATTTCTGGTTCTCTTTGTGTCTATTCCTCTAACTTTATTTTGAATGCTTTCTATTGTAGACCAGACTATTTCGTGGAATAGTTTATTATCCACTAAAGGCTCATGTCCAAATGTAGTAAAAGGAAGCGGTTCGCCAGGCGGTAGCTTATCTTTACTAGGGAATGATGAATCCATTAAGTACCAAGCAGCAAAGTAATATGTGATTTGCTGTTGCATTTTTTTAAAAGCCGAAGAATAATCTTCAGAAACAGAGTTTGACATAAGAAAAACACCTTAGAAGAGACTTGCCTGACTCTTGAATCAATGACATGCAAATGGGTCAAACAATAAGAATACTTTTTAGACTAACAGATGTAATTAAATAAATAACTCTGTTTAAAGAAAATTAATAGCAAGACATGACTTCTTTAGGTCACGTCACCAGTTAACACCAGAAACCTTGCGAGAAAAATGATCGAGTGGCCAGCCCAAAAACACAAGGGGGTATAGGCTTTGTATACAAACGTCCTACCCACAAAATACTCTGATTTCCCAACCAATCACCTCACAACCCCAATTGTTGGGAATCTCGCCCGTATTAAATTATCTGTCGATTCATAGGTTTGATGGCCTTTGCACCCCATCTTTCCCCGGCTGATTTCTAGCTCGTTTGGGAAAAATACTCCAGCTACTTCCCAACTTGCTGACTCACCAACGCCTCTTCCTGCTGCTGCGGCACCACCCGCTGCCGACCAAAGCCACCCAACAACTCATTC
Source organism: Spirulina sp. SIO3F2 (assembly GCA_010672165.1). Lineage (GTDB taxonomy): Bacteria > Cyanobacteriota > Cyanobacteriia > Cyanobacteriales > Spirulinaceae > SIO3F2. The sequence goes on from JAAHHN010000065.1 coordinate 8,813, forward strand.
ACCTTAAACGTCACGCCTAAATACGCCCCCGAATTGGCCCGATAGCCTGTAAAGCCGCCATCATTCACGCTGCCGAAACTGTAGCCCACACCCAGACGCAGATCCGGCGTTAGATAATAGCCAAACTCTACCGCTGCCCCTAACTCTGTAAAGTTTGCAGACGGCTGGGTAATCGATCGCCCCTCCACCAGCAAATCTGTGCGATAGCCTAGACGATACGTGGCCCGCAATTGTCCCAGATGCACCTGGCTGCTATTACTGAAATTGCTCGCTAAATCCGTGCGGCTATAGCGCGTCGCATACTTGCCATAAAACTCCCACCGCCAATCGGGCGCATAGATCATTTCCATCGCTAGGGTGTGATCTTCCGATTGGGTGCCACTGCCAATCAACAGCGTTTGGGGAATTGTTGAGGGGTTCTTACGATATTCATAGCTCAACAGCATATTGAAGCGATCGCTCGAAGGGTTGCGATAAGCCAAACCCAACTTGGCGTTGATTGTATCGCCAAGACTTTCCAATAAACCATTGGCGGAACTGGCCTGCTGATAGCGGAACAGGGTGGTCAGAGCCGGAGAAACTTTGCCACTCAGGCTTGCCCCCCAAACCGTATTTGTGCCGTTGGAGCTGTTGCGACGCTCAAACCGGGCTGATGCTTGCCAATCGGGGTTGGCGGTATATTCGGCAGCCACGCTATAGGAATCGCCCCCAAAGAACCCGAGGGAAGACGATCGCTGCCCCAAAACCACGGGCTGACCAAACCGCGATCCGGCTCCCGTTGTGCCAAACAAATTATTCAGCACCCGCTCATAGCCAATATTCACCCGTAGCCCCGGTGCCACCTGCCAGCGATGATTGAGGCCCACTGCACCTTGGCCCATCAGGCCATTAATGCCGCTAACAATCGAATAGCGGGTGGTGACATCGGTATTCTCAAACATTTCCATTGCCGCCACCGTATCCAAACGCGTGATCGCATTATCGCCAAACAGGCTGCCATCCTGGAATTGGTGAGCGAGGCGCACATCCACCCCTGGGGCGGCTGCCCAATTCAGCCCGAAAGTGGTGCGGTTGGGATAAACCGGATCGCCATCACCAAAATTCAGTTCATTTTTCGCCCGCAACGCCAACGCCTCGGTAATCGGAACCGTGAAGTTCGTCACTACTTGAGACGTGTTGCTATCCAGGGTGTCACCCACATGGTCTTCACGGGAGCGATTGACAAAACTCACCCCCAAGCGGGCTTTGCCTAGGTCTTTCTGGATGCCCACCCGAATTGTGGTCAAGTCGTTATTAATTGCACTCTCAAGCACATTGACCGTATCGGCATCAAACAAATCGAGGGTATCGGTGATGCTGGTGGCTGCTGTGCCAAAATTCTTCTGGTGGTCGTAGGCTACCGTGATATTGGTGGTGGAACTTAGCTCCGCGTTAAGGCTGGCCCCATAACGGGTTTGACCCGGCCGGAACGAGGTGGCAGCTTCGTTGGCAAAATTTTCATCCACTGAGCGGTAATAGCCCTGAATCTTGACCGTGCTCGAAATACTCTTGTGGATTTTAAAGCGATAGGCGGAGCCGTCGGTCGAGTTTGCTGCCACTGTGGTCGTGCTGTGGGCATATTCAGCGGTAATCAGGCCATCAGACCCCAAGGGCATTTGGAGATCTGCGCCGTAGAGTTCATATTCCAGAGCCCCTTGGTCTTCTTTGAAGTAGGTCACACCCGCCCAACTGGAATCATTCAAGCCTTGGGTAAAGTTATATTGCAACCGACCGCTGTAGATATTTGTGTCGCTGTTGTTCGTGCCATCAAATTGGTAGGTAACAACAATTTGCTGCACCAAGGTTGTGCCATCGTCTTGAGTTTCTAAACGTTGGATGGGGCGGCGGAAGAGAATAGTGCCGCGATCAGTATCGATTTCGTAATCTGGCCCCCGACTCATCGCCACATGGCTGGTCACGAGACCTGGCTCTTCTAAGGATTCCTGTTCAATAAACACGCTTTCGCTGCCCGCGATAATCGGCCGTTGAGAGAGGAAATAATACCCACTGGTGCCATCGGGCGCGATCGTATCCCGTTGGAAGCCTTGGGTATCGGGGCTGTAGAAGGCGGTGATTTGTAAGTTATCGATGTTGTAGTTGCCTTTGAAGCCGTGGAGCTGGCGTGTGATCGCGGTGAAGGTTTGGGACTCCCGTGCCACTTCAGTGGTGTGGTAGTCGCCCCACATGGCGTAGTCAGGCTCAGCCCCGGGCACATCCGAGGTGCGCTCTAGGCGGAGATAAACTTGATCCGTTGAAGGGGTCAAGTAGTCCACAGTGGAGCTATCCCCATAGACGGGGTAGGCTTGGTCGCAATGTTGAGGGCCACGAAACAGGCGAGTGACCCCATCACAGGTTTTGTTGAGGGCGCGATCGCTGTTATACGCCCCCGTAAACAGCCATTCCCCCACTGCCCCCGTGGCAAAGAGGGAAACATCCGGGTCAAGCTCTGTGCCTTCCAAGTCATTGGGATTAAGGAAGTCATTACGGCTGCCCCAAAAATCTGTGCCGCGGGGACCTAAACGGACATGGGCAACCCCTGAAACCAACGAGGGACGCAGATACGTGGTGTATTGCACCTCTGTAAAGGCTTCGATCTGGCGTTGGTAGGGTTGAAGATCAGTTTCATCATAGGGCTTGGGATTCGCCACAGCCGCCCGAATCCGCACCCGCTGGGCATCATTGGCAGCTCGCAGCATCGCCTGAAAGCGCCCGTTTAACGCCGGGACTTGGAAGCCACCTGCATCGGTGTCATAGTCTGCGCCAATAAACTCCCCGGCTGTGGTGGTTAGCGTCACCACCGTCTCATCGGCCAAGGGTTCGCCCCCGGCATAGCTCACCAACCCTTCAATGGGAATCGTAGAGCGGCCATCGGCCGGTACAAGCGGTGAACCACTCGGAAAGACTTCAACAAAGACCTCGTCGGATGGCGGTGCTACGGTCAGACTCAGAGTTTTTGCCTCCCCTTGGGCGGGTGTCACCGCGATTTGGTTGGTTCCCGTTTGCAGTTGCAGCCCATACCAAATCTGGGTCAGGATTTGGTTAAAGGGATCTTCCTCCGTGACCGTAGCCACATCGTCGGGGATGGGCTCGGCATTGACGGTGACAGTGATCGTGTTGCTGATGCCATATTGCACGATTAGGTTCACTGTGGATTCGCTGTCTCCCGGTTGCGGCGAGAGAATGCGCAGGAGCGTGGCGGGGTCAACGGTAGGTTCAGGAGCTACACCTGCTGCTGGATTAGTGGTGGTTTGGGCGATCGCGGTCTGGAGTGGCAAGGTTTTGCGCTCCGGCTTAGCAGAGCCAAACGCGATCGCTTCCGCTCCCAACTCCCGTCGCAACCGCCGCAATTCAGCCTGGTCTTGGGTACTTAAGCCTGTCTCGGGTTCTTCGAGAATGCGATCGTGCCAAAAGCTCACATCCAGCCAGGCCGGAATCAAGGAATCCGGCTCAAAGGGTGGTGCTGACTCGGGTGAGGGAGTGGACAAGGCCGCAGCGTCTGATGCCACAGGCGGAAGTGGCGCAGCTTGGGCAGCGGGAGCGTCCGTTTGAGCGGGTTCAGCAGGTGTTGAAGCTGCAAGCTGTTGAGTTGGAGGAGTTATTGTGTTGGGGCGAGAATTGATCGCTGGCTCAGACGCCGCGATCGGTTTTGTAGTTATGGTGCTGGGTGTATGAACAGCCGCTGACTTTGGGGTAACTTTCACCGTCTGTGATGACGGTGAGAGCACGATCGATTCAGAGCGATTGCTTTCTATCGGAGCACCTGTGATCTCTGTAGTCGTGATGTTTTGTTCAAGGGGGGCGGTGTTATTGGCCGCTGTATCCTGCACTGGCTCAGGAGTAACCGCCAGATTAGTGACTGTGGACTGAGTGGGGGTAGTTGTTGGATTTTCTAGTGAAGCTGGGGCAGGTTGAGGCGGCGCGATCGAAGCCTGGGGCGCAGGTTTTTCGGCAACAGGCATGGGCGACGCCGTTGCAGCAGGTGTCGATTCAGGTTGCGGTGTCGTTGCAACGGTTGCAGGTCTAGGTGCAGGCGATGATGACACAGCAACCACAGGCTCTGGTTTAGGGGCAGGTGGAGGCGGTGAGGGAGCAGCCACAACAGGCGCTGGCTTCGGTGGTGGCGGCGGTGGCGCAATAGCTACCGGAGCGGGTCTAGGAGTTGGCGGCGGGGGAGCAGCTACAACAGGCGCTGGCTTCGGTGGTGGCGGCGGTGCAGCAACAGCTACCGGAGCGGGTCTAGGAGTTGGCGGCGGGGGAGCAGCGATTGCCTTCTGGGGCTTGGGAGCTGGAGCTGGAGCCGCTGTAATCTGAGCAGGGGCTTCTGGAGGCGGGGGGGCATCTTGAGCCAGACTCGCTTGGGCAAAGAGCAAGCCTTCAAGCACCGCAAAAGGGACGGTGTAGGTCAGGCAAAAGAGCGGAATTGAAGGTAGATGAGTTGGTCGCTTCATTGTTCCCCGTAGGCAGGCGTTACAGCAAAGTTCATCCGGGCGAGTCCACCCGGTTCCAGACGCACCAGACGTGATTGACTGTTGCGTTCAATAAAGTACAAGTTGGGGGCGAGGGTATAACCGGGCAAACTGCTGAGATCCAGCGTGCCTGTGCGATTACCGGAAAGCACATTCGCCATAGAAAACAAACCATTGGCATCAGTGGTAATTCGATTGCCGTTGTCCATAAAGATCACCGCGTTGGGAACCCCCCGTTCACCGGATTGCTGTTCTCCATCAAAGTTCAAGTCCACAAACACTCGACCAATTAACGTGCCGCAGTCCGAGAGAATTCCCGGCCGGATCGCCATTACATAGCTCGCCAAATTACTCCGAGATTCTTGAGCCGTATTCCGTCCACTGCCACGTACCGCATCGGGTGTAATCAGAGCTGCATAGACAATGGTGAGCGTTTCACCTGGATTAAGCGTGCCGTAGCGATACGTCACCGTCCGTTGATTGGTGGTGACGGAAGTGAGACTAACGGTAGTGGTCGTGCCGGAACTGGTTAAGGCGGCCTGGACAGAGTTCGCCAGGAAGTTGATCCCTAGGGGCAATTGGTCAGTAATTTGGATATCATTGGCCGCTGACCCACCGTTATTACTCAAGACCAAGCGATAAACAACGGTATCGCCCGGTTCAGCTGCGGCGCGATCGGCGGTTTTGAGCAGTTCCAGTTGGGCCGGTTCGGTGGTGAAGTCGGTAGTGTTGGAGGTAACGGTGTCGCTAAGGTTATCGGCTGAAGCCGTAGCAGTATTTTGGATCTGCTCAGCAATGCTATGGGGCATTCCCCAGAGCACAATACACAGCAAGACGCTGATGGCGAGAAAAATCCAACGGATACGGAGCAAAGGTCTCATGTCAGCCAAAGGAGCCTACAAAAAAGGGTAAACAGTCGTTACAAGTCAGTGCCTAGTCACTCATACTTGGAGCAAAGCTTTATTAATCTTATAGATTAGGGGATAGGGGAAAGATCCCCCACCCGTTAATTAGCCGAAAAACTTTAAGCTGGGCTTAAATGAGATGGCAGGTTAGGGCTAACCCCACATTTGCTCCTACGGCTAAATAATGATTCGCCCATTGTTGGTGCGAAAGTGTTTGGTTGATTCATTGCCCAGGAACTGGCAATGTTGAAGTTTTCAAGTTTATTGGGGTGAAGCTGCTGTTAAACAGCGATCGCGCCATATCTCCTCTATTCCCCGAAACAACAATCGCGCTCATCTCCTCGACATTTGTAGCTGGTGTCGAGTCAAAAAACTTGGTGATTCAGATGCATCGCACCGCTTTTCGTTGGCGGTAGATGGGGAAAAGGTTAATGAATAGCGTTGAGCGATCGCCCACGTCACCAATAACCGAAATAACCAATTTATTTTCTTGACGTCACACCAGACACAATCCTTAGAAAGGAGAGTTGACGCATTATTCTTCTGTATGAACAGTGAAGACTGCCCTCAATCGCTGTTATACCCCAAGTCTTTAGAATATTTCTACTGTAAAAGTAAAAGCTCAACGTTCAGATTCTGCCATTGATTGAACCTCAAAATCTGGTTGCAGCAGGATTTACTGTCTTTATCCACGTCCTGAGTTAGCCCCAATGATCTATATCTATTCCGACCAAAGTTTTGAGCTGCTAGATTCGGTCGAACAAGGGTTAAGCGGTGCGATGAGCTTACCAAAACTGATGTCCGCACTACGAACTATAATCACGAAAAACCGTAGCGCCTGAGTACAGAAAAAAATTAGAAAATTTCTGAGACCCTGATGATTTCGTAGGTTGGATTGACGAAGGAAACCCAACATCAGCGAGGATTACAGTGAATGTGTTGGGTTACTCTGCGAGAAGCAAGCTACGCTATGGCTCTACCCAACCTACAGCCTATAACTTTTGTCCTGTACTGAGCCGTAGCGCAAGTGTCCCGCCCACTTTAATGAATAATTCAGGTTAGATCAGGCTTGTTCTCTGCCCCGATGCCGGTCTTCAGGCGTGAAGTTTTATTCGATTGACTGAAATGTTAAGAATTGCAACGTATAATAGCTTCGAGACCAAAATGTAAACTTATTTTAAGGATTCAAGTTCAATGCGCGTTGCGATCGCCGGAGCCGGCCTAGCTGGCCTAGCCTGTGCCAAATATCTCTGTGATGCGGGGCATACCCCCATTGTCTTAGAGCGTCGAGATGTTTTGGGTGGGCTGGTTGCCGCTTGGCAGGACGAAGATGGCGATTGGTATGAGACCGGGCTGCATGTCTTCTTTGGGGCCTATCCGAATATGCTGCAACTGTTCAAAGAACTGGATATTGAAGAGCGTCTGCAATGGAAAGAGCATACGCTTATTTTCAACCAGCCCGAGAAACCCGGTACCTATTCCCGCTTTGATGTGCCAGACATACCTGCGCCTATCAATGTAATTCTCTCCATCCTGCGCAATAACGACATGCTCAGTTGGGAGCAGAAGCTGCGTTTTGCCTGGGGACTGTGGCCCGCGATCGTCCGGGGTCAGGACTATGTGGAGAATATGGACAAATATTCCCTCTTGGAATGGTTGGAGCGTCAGGGCGTTGATGAGCGGGTAAACAGTGATATCTTTATCGCTGCGTCTAAAGCCCTCACATTTATTGGCCCGGAAGAAGTGTCAGCGACTGTGCCCCTAACCGCGCTCAACCGCTTCTTGCAAGAACGCTACGGCTCCAAGGTCGCCTTCCTCGACGGTTCTCCCACAGAACGCCTCTGTCAACCGATGGCAGACTACATCACCGAGCATGGCGGTGAAATTCACCTCAACAGTGCCCTCAAGGAGATTCAACTCAACCCTGATCACACCGTTCGCAATTTTTTGATGCGGGGGACTGAGGGTCAGGCGGATTACACCATTGAAGCAGATGCTTATGTTAGTGCGCTTTCTGTTGACCCCCTCAAAACTCTCTTTCCTGAACCCTGGCGCAAGCTTGAGTTCTTTGAGAAGGTTACCCATCTCGAAGGTGTCCCCGTGATTAATATCCATCTGTGGTTCGATCGCAAACTCACAGATATTGATCAACTCCTCTTCTCCCGCTCACCCCTGCTGAGTGTCTATGCCGATATGAGCAATACTTGCCGCGAATATGCTGATCCGGATCGCTCAATGCTAGAGTTAGTCTTGGCTCCAGCCGCAGATTGGATCAGTAAATCTGAGGCGGACATTCTCAGCGCGACGCTCGCGGAACTCGAAAAACTCTTCCCCGATGACTTTGGGGGCGACAATCCCACCCAACTGCTCAAACACAAAATTGTGAAAACCCCCCGATCCGTTTACAAGGCGGTACCTGGTTCCCAAGCCTACCGACCGACTCAAACCACACCGATTAGCAACTTCTACCTAGCGGGAAGCTATACCATGCAAGAATTTCTCGGCAGCATGGAAGGTGCGGTACTATCGGGCAAACGAGCTGCTGAAGCGATCGCAACCTGAAAAATTTCTATCCAACTGTTGTGAATCTTAACGAAAAGCAACAGTCCAATGAGACAATGCTTATCTATGACCGCTCTCGGTCGTTCGTGGACACCGTTACAGCCTCGATGAATGCTGCAACTCCCTAAACCCCAGCACAAAACCCGCCCCTTGGCCTCCGTTGAGGCCTCCTATGAATATTGCCGCCAAGTAACGGCGCATTATTCCAAAACTTTTTATCTCGGCACGTTATTGATGTCACCCCCGAAACGTCGAGCGATTTGGGCAATTTATGAATGGTGTCGGAGAACTGATGAATTGGTAGATGGCCCCAGAGCACGGTATACCACCCCTGAGACGCTCGACCAGTGGGAACGGCATTTAGAATCAGTGTTTGCGGGTAAACCCGTAGAAGACGCAGATGTTTGTCTGGTGGATACCATTGAACGTTTTCCGATCCCGATTCAACCCTTCCGTGACATGATCGCGGGCCAACGGATGGATCTCTATCGCAACCGCTATGAGACGTTTGAAGAGTTGAATCTATATTGCTATCGGGTGGCAGGAACTGTTGGTTTGATGACCAGTCCCGTATTGGGGTTTGCCGGACAGACTCAGACGCCTTGGAGCCAATATTGTGAGACGGCGGGCGAGGAAGAAGCGATCGCCCTCGGGATTGCTAACCAACTCACGAATATTTTGCGAGATGTAGGCGAAGATGTGGAACGCGGTCGGATTTATTTGCCCCTCGAAGACCTCGAACGCTTTAACTACACTGAGAAAGATCTGTTGAATGGCGTGCTGGATGAACGCTGGCGATCGCTGATGCGCTTTGAAATTCAGCGGGCTCGGCAATATTACCAAGCTGCTGAGCGAGGCATTCGCACACTCAATCAAGATGCTCGCTGGCCAGTATGGTCAGCGCTCATGCTCTATCAAGGCATTCTGGATGTGATTGAACGCAATGACTACGACATCTTTAGTCAGCGGGCCTATGTGCCAAAATTAGAAAAGATGCTCTATTTGCCTGTGGCTTGGCTTCGGGCCCAGGTGCTGTAATTTTCACTTCATGACCCAAACTCCAATTCATGTCATTGGCGGCGGCCTTGCCGGAACTGAGGCCGCCTGGCAAATCGCCCAGGCCGGTGTGCCTGTGGTGCTTCACGAAATGCGTCCGGTACTCAAAAGCCCTGCTCACCATACCCAGGAGCTGGCCGAACTGGTCTGTAGCAATTCATTTGGGGCGCTGGCGAGCGATCGCGCTGCGGGCCTGCTCCACACTGAACTGCGGCAACTGGGCTCGGTGGTGATTGGCAAAGCGGATGAACATGCCGTGCCAGCTGGAGGGGCCTTGGCGGTCGATCGCGCCATCTTCAGCCAGGATCTCACCCAAACCCTCAGCAGCCATCCCCTGATTGAGTTGCGCCGCGATGAAGTGCAGCAGATTCCCGCTGAAGGGATTGTGGTGCTGACGACTGGCCCCCTCACCAGTGATGCCCTAGCTCAAGAGATCCTCAGCTTTACGGGGATGGAATATTTAAGTTTCTTTGATGCAGCAAGTCCCATCATCGTGGGAGATTCGATCAACGCTGAGATCGCCTTCCGAGCGTCTCGCTATGACAAAGGCGAAGCGGCCTATCTCAACTGCCCGATGGATCAGGCACAATATCTTGCCTTCTATCAGGCGCTCTGTGCGGCCGAGCAAGCGCCCGTAAAAGAATTTGAACGGGAAAATGCCAAATTCTTTGAGGGGTGTCTGCCCATTGAAGAACAAGCCCAACGGGGGGAAGACACGATGCGCTATGGCCCCCTTAAGCCTGTGGGTCTTAGCGATCCGCGTCGTCCGGAAGAACGCCCTTATGCGGTAGTGCAACTGCGCCAGGAAGACAAAGCGGGTCAGCTCTGGAATATGGTGGGTTTCCAAACTAACCTCCGTTGGGGAGAACAAAAGCGAGTCTTCCGGATGATTCCGGGCTTGGAAAAGGCCGAATTTGTGCGCATGGGCGTGATGCACCGCAACACGTTTATTAATTCTCCCCAGTTGCTCGACAAGACGTTGCAATTCCGCACCCGGCCTACGTTATTGGCGGCGGGCCAACTGGTGGGTACAGAAGGCTATACGGCAGCGGCGGCTGGGGGCTGGTTGGCGGGGACAAATGCGGCACGCTTGGCGTTGGGTCAAGCGCCTGTGGTGGTTCCGCCCGTGACAATGTTGGGGGCATTAGTGGAGTTTATTACCACCGCCTCGCCCAAGCATTTCCAACCCATGCCGCCGAATTTTGGCATTATCCCTCCCCTCGAAAAGAAAGTGCGCAACAAGCGCGAACGGTATGGCAAGTACCGCGATCGCGCTCTGGACAGTTTGTGCAACTGGTCTGCCTCTCTCAATTCCCACGCGGTTTCCGTTGCTTAGGGGCTGTCGTCAGTTAGATTCTAAACGCTTGCTATGACTGACTTACAGCCCCTTTCCCTGTTTTTGGGGTCGGGCGCTCTATTCCTCCCAGATTGCTATGATGAGGATCGCTCGCCCGCCCTCTGTCCCCATGTCGCATCCTTCCTCTGCTCTTCCCCAACTCCTCGCTCCCGCAGGCAACTGGGACTGCGCTAAAGCTGCTGTCGAAAACGGGGCAGACGCCATCTATTTTGGGCTTGATCGCTTTAATGCCCGAATGCGGGCAGACAACTTCACCACTGCGGATCTGCCCGAGTTGATGGCGTTTTTGCATGGGCGGGGGGTCAAGGGCTATGTGACCCTAAATACCCTCATCTTTACCGCCGAACTACCCGCCGCTGAAGACTATCTGCGACAGATCATCGCAGCGGGGGTGGATGCTGCGATCGTACAAGATGTGGGCATTTGTCGGCTAATTCGCCACCTCTCGCCTGACTTCCCCATCCATGCTTCGACCCAAATGACTGTCACCAGCGCCGTGGGTGTGGAATTCGCCTGCGACTTGGGCTGTGAGCTAGTGGTGCTAGCGAGGGAAACCTCTCTCGTGGAACTCAATAAAATCCAGAGCCAACTGTGTGATCTCAACCTCACCCTCCCGTTGGAAATGTTTGTGCATGGAGCGCTCTGCGTAGCTTATTCCGGGCAATGCCTCACTAGCGAGGCTCTCGGGGGGCGATCGGCTAACCGGGGGGAATGTGCCCAGGCTTGCCGAATGCCCTATGACCTGATTGTGGATGGGCAAAAGTTAGATCTCGGCGATCGCAAGTATCTTCTTAGCCCCAAGGATCTGGCAGGTTTAGAAGTAGTTCCTGACCTAATCGCAGCAGGGGTCAGTTGCCTCAAAATTGAGGGTCGCCTCAAGACGCCAGAATATGTCGCTAGCGTGACCCAAGTATATCGGCGGGCGCTGGATCAGGTTGCCGCGCAAGTGAGCGATCGTGACCGCTACAGCCTAGAGATGGCGTTCTCGCGGGGACTCTATACGGGCTGGTTCAAAGGCATCGATAACCAAAAACTTGTTCATGCCCGCTTTGGCAAAAAACGCGGCGTCTACCTTGGTGAAGTCCTGAGCGTTGGCAAAAATCAAGTGACGATCGCGCCCCAAGCCCCAGTGCAAGCGGGTGATGGGGTGGTGTTTGACCAGGGCCAACCGGAGCTGCCAGAAATGGGGGGGCGCATCTATCGGGTTGACCCGGTGACAGCTCAACCGATGCAGACTAAGCCTGTGAAAAAAGCGAAAGGTAAACCTAAGCGCAAGCCTAAAAAACAGCCGCAAGCCCAAAACCAAGCAGTCAAGCTCACGTTCAATCACCAGAGCCTCAACACCCATCGCATCCATGCAGGCGATAAAGTCTGGAAAACTAGCGACCCTGACTGGCAAAAACAAGTCCGTCAGAGCTTTGCAGGTGAGCAGCCCCACCACACCCGTCCCATTACTGTGGTGATTCAGGGTCAGGTGGATGAATCTTTGGTGGCGATTGCTACTGATGAGCAGGGTCATACCGCCCAGGCTCAATCAACAATGGTTTTGGTGGCTGCCCATAGCAAACCCCTGACCACGGAGCGCTTAGAACAACAATTTGGCCGCCTGGGGAATACCCCATTTCATCTTGGCAAGCTAACGAATGACCTCAGCGGTGCGGTGCTCGTGCCCGTGAGTGAACTCAACCGGATGCGGCGAGACTTAGTGGCACAACTTGAGACTCAGCGCATTCAACCGAGGGGTTGGCAGTTGCGATTGCAGGTTTCCCACCGTGAGCTGCTTCCTTTATCCCCCCCAGCCCCCCTTGGAAAGGGGGGAGAGGTGATTGACGCCCCTCTTGGAAAGGAAGGAGAAGAAATTGAAGCCCCCGTGAAAAAGCGGGAAAAGCCAGTTAAAGTCCCCCTTTCTAAGGGGGATTTAGGGGGATTTAGGGAGATTACTCACCAGCCAGATGCAGAAGAGCCCTCTCCCTCAGGGAGAGGGTTGGGTAAGGGCTCTGCCCAACTCATTGCCCTCGTCCGCAACCTTGCCCAACTCCAAGCTGTCCTCCAGACCAACATCACCACCATCTACTGCGAACTGGAAGACCCCCCGAAATACCGCGAGATCGTCCAAGCCGTCCGAGCCGCTGCCCATCAGCCCGAAATTTGGGTTGCTCCACCCCGGATCACCAAACCCAAGGAAAACTACATCCTGGATCAGGTCAAGCGCTGCCAACCGGACGGCTATCTGATTCGTAACTATGACCATCTGCGCTACTTTGCCGATGAGCGCTGCATCGGGGATTTTTCGCTCAATGTAGCCAACCCGCTCACAGCGGCCTACTTCAAAACCCAGTTCCAGCTCGAACGACTCACCGCTTCCTATGACCTCAACGCGATGCAGCTTGAGGATCTACTGCAAGCCGCCCCCGCCCCCTGGTTTGAGGTGACAATCCATCAACATATGCCCATGTTCCATATGGAGCATTGCGTTTTTTGTGCCTTTCTCTCAGAGGGAAAAGATTTCCGGGATTGTGGTCGCCCCTGCGAGAAGCATAAGGTGCAGGTGCGCGATCGCGTTGGCACAGCCCATGTGCTGCAAGCGGATGCGGGCTGTCGCAATACGGTGTTTAATGGCATCGCCCAAACGGGTGTGGAAGCCCTACCGCGTTTGCTCAAGGCGGGTTTGCAAACGGTGCGCTTAGAATTCCTCAATGAAACCCCCACTCAGGTACAACAGACGATCGCGGCTTATCAACAGGTGCTCAGCGGTGAAATGACAGGGGCACAGTTGTGGCGAGATTTAAAATTGCACAGTCAATTGGGCGTGACGCGGGGCTCTTTAGAGCATTGATAAGTTGTCATTAAAACCTCCATTGGGTGGGTAATGCTACCCCACAAGAAAAAACATCAAATTATCAACATGGAAGAAGACAAAGCATTCAAATGGGTTTGGCGCTTTAATGCCGTCGTGATTTTCTCAACGGGGATTTTGGCGATCGTGGTATTGTTAATTGGGATTTTTTACATCGTGCGGAATGTAACCCGCGATCGCCAGATTTCTGGTTCTATTAATGTTGAGGAGAACAGCGAAATTGAAGAACAATGGCAACTGGGTGGGCTGCAAACCATTCCCGGTACAACTTACGTGCTGGCTCCCCTCTATTTCGATCAACAATATGATCAGTCGTTTTATGAGAAGACAGCAGATTCTATTCGTAATTATCTGTTTGTTAACAGCCAAACCACATTAGAGCATTGGTTGCTCGACACCAATGATTATTTGGTGACATCTATAGATATTCTCTCTAGTGAAGAAGTAGAGAATGGTTTAGAGAAACAAAAAACTTCAGGAATTTTGTATCAACTGATTAAAGCAGACACAAGCGAGGATAATCGGATTGATTACCAAGATCTCAAAACGCTTGCCCTCTCCCAACCCGATGGCAAAGGTTACACCGAAGTAGTGGAAGATGTGGATACCCTTATTGGACATTACTTAAATCCAGATGGCACGCTTCTCGTGATTTATCAAAAGGAAGAAACAGGCTATTCGGTGAGTATTGATTTATCGAATTTTACTGTAGTTGAAGAAACAGAGTTGAGTACGGTGGAGTAATTCCTAACTCCTACAACAACAACTTCACCAAAACCTTCGCATTGGTTAAATTTGCCACCCGCTTACTATCAGCACCATCGAGTTCAATATCCACTTCTACTACCCGTACATCCACATCCGCTGCTGGATCAGTGTCGAGCACATCTTTCTTGCCGATTTGTAACCCTACGTTGGTGACTGTGCCCTGCATCTCCCCAGTGAACGCATTGTTTTCACTAGTAATGATCGCAGTCTGATTTGGCTTAACTTGGCTAATATCACTTTCATAAACCTCCGCCACCACAATCATGCGATTGGTGCGGCCGACTTCAACAATGCCCTCCGCTTCGCTCACCGTCTCGCCCGGATAGGTGTTGATTGTGAGCACCTGGCCAGTAAACGGCGATCGCACAACACCCAAGGTTAGGTCAGCTTTCGCCTGCTGCAAACTCGCCTGTGCCTGTCGCACCCGTGCTTGAGCCCGCTGCACATCTACCGGGCGAACCTCTGCCACACGGTTTAGGTTCGCAAGCGCTTCCCGGATTTGGCGATCAAGGGTGTTTTGGCGACGCTGGGCAGCGGCTTTGGCTTCTTCGAGGCGTTTACGGGCTGTTTCCAGAGTTAGCCAACGTTGGTCGAGTTCTGAACGAGAAACAGCAGCGCTATAACGGCACGGAGCATTCTCATTGTTGGTGTCCTCTAAACAGGACACCTCCAATTCTGACTCATTGGTATTGGCGACACTGTGATACAGATAGTAATAGCGATCGTATTCAATCTGAGCATTGCGCACTTCAGCCTCAATGCGGGCGATCGTCGCTTGATCTGCTTGGGTATCTCCAATGAGTTGGGCTTTCAGGCGTTCAACCTGCTGTTGGGCTGCCGCAATTTCCCCTTGTTTGGCTCCCGCTCGCACAATATTGAGATCCGCTTGAGCCACTTCCACATCTCGCTGAGCTTTGAGGACGGCCGCTTGGAGGCGATCGAAATTATCCAGTTTGGCAATCACCTGATTGGTCTTGACAATTTGGCCTTCTTTTACCAAGAGCGCCTCAACTTTTGCCCCACCTAATGACGGTGGCGAAGACACAGCAACGACTTCTCCTTCGGGTTCAATACGTCCCAGAGCAGTGATCGCTTCAATTTCAACTGAAGTGGTAATCTCAGTCTCCTCCGCAGGCGTGGCCTCAACGGTTTGGAAACTCCGCAGGCTATATACGGTACTCACGCCCAGCGCTGCTACTGCTGTCACTGCCAAACCCATTGTCCATTTATTGAGGGGCAAAATGCCCCAACCTGGCTTATTCATGCCCACTCTCTATAGACCCAAATCTACAAGATATTTTAACGGGTCAGGTTAGGTCTTTGGCTGAACCTAATGCGGTGAGTCGTATTGATCTAGTTTTGCAGCAACAAATAATAATAGGAGGGCGGGCAAGATATTGGCTTTACGGATATCCAGCCAAAATTAGCTATGGCGTAGGCGTCCCGTCTGCCGATATCATCTGCACTGTAATCAAAGCAGTATTAGCCTGTTCTTTCTCTCGCTTCAGCGAACTTTAAATCTGTGAAAATTGTCTTTATTATCGACCCGATCGCGCCCCTTGATCCCACCCATGACAGCACCATCGCCATGATGGAGGCGGCTCAAAAACGGAACCATGAGGTTTGGATCACCACGATGGAGCAACTTTCCATTAAAGCGGGCCAAGCTTGGGCAATCCTCACCCCTGTCACCTTGGTGCCTGTCACACTCAACGAGGGCCATTGGGTCGCAGTGGAGGATTGGTATCGCTTGGGTGAACCCGAACTGGTGGCACTGAACACAACGGATGCGGTGTTGATGCGCACAGACCCCCCAGTGACAATGCCCTATCTCTACACCACCCAAATTTTGGATCTGATTGACCCAGCCACTACCCTGGTACTCAACCGACCCCGTAGTTTGCAGGCTGCCAACGAGAAGCTTTATGCTCTCAACTTCCCGACAGTGATCCCCGAGACGATCGTCAGCAGTGTCAAGGCGGTGATTAAAGACTTTGTCGCCGAGCAGGGCAAGGCCGTGCTCAAGCCCTTGGCAGGCAAAGCCGGTGAGGGAATTTTGTTTTTGGCTGCGGGCGATCGCAATCTTAATTCCCTAATTGAAATTAGCACCCGTTGGGGTCAAATCCCAGTGATGGTGCAGCAATATCTCCCCGCTGCGGCTGAGGGGGATAAGCGCATCATTATGCTAGATGGGGAGCCGATCGGTGCAGTAAACCGGATTCCTACAGGCTCGGATTTTCGGGGCAATATGGCCGTGGGGGGCAGAGTCGCATCTGTACCGCTGACAGAGCGCGATCGCCTTATTTGTGACACCGTCAGCCCTCTGCTCAAACAGGATGGCTTATATTTTGTAGGTCTGGACGTAATTGGTGGCTATCTCACTGAAGTTAATGTCACTAGCCCCACAGGCATCCGTGAGATCGATCGCCTTGATGGTAAAAACTTGGGCAACCAAGTGATTGAATGGCTAGAACAACAAAAACGCTAGCTGCTCCGAGGAGACGTCAATGTCCACAAAGGACTTAGAAATGGAACGATTGGTTGCGATGCTGTGTCATGCATCATCGCTGCTCTGGCTCCCCCTACTCATCGTTGGTGTGCCCATTCCCTTTGCCAATGTGGTGATTCCGTTGGTGGTGTGGCTCTTGGAGCGAGAACAGTCTCCGTTTATTGATCGTCACGGCCGAGAATCCCTTAACTTCCAGCTCTCAATGCTGCTCTATAGCCTGGGGCTAATTATTCTGGGCATTTTCTTGGCAATCTTATGGTTTGTTGTTTTAGGCTTTGGTGGTTCATTAGATAGCGGTATCGCCTCATTGTCTGCGCTTGTTATGCTTTTTGGTTACGGCAGCTTTGTGTTGTTTTGGAGCCTGATTCAGTTGGTGCTGGTAATTTGGGCCAGCATTCGTGCTCAACGGGGGCGGCATTTCCGTTATCCGCTCACCATCCGTTTTTTGGGCGCACCCCGCTCCTCAATTTTGGAGCAGCCCCTTCCTGATGAATTGGGTGAGCTGAAGAAAGATCCGTTTGAGTTGCCTCCCAATGATGTGCTGTAATTTGTGCCCAACTCAAACGAAGCTTAGGTGTTAGGGCGCGTCATCAGTTAACACCAGAAGTCTCTGACGGGACAAAGAATAGGGCGCCCGACCCAAAAAACAGGACAAGGGGCTGTAAGTCAGTCATAGCAAGAGTTTAAAGTCTAACTGACGACAGTACCTAGTTCGCAGCTTGTGACAATGAGAAGACGTTACGCCAACAACAGCTTACGGAGTATGAACACCCTCTTCACACTTAGGGCATTGTCTTATAGCAGTGGTCGAGAATATTAGGACGTCGCGTAGGGTGGGCATCGCCCACCAGCCGAGGATTTCAAGGATCTAAAAATGTCCTAACTGCTTTAAGTCTTGCTATAACTTGACGCTGGCGAAGCGCCTGTACTACAAATATCGCAGATGGCTAACCGTAGTGCAGGCATCTCGCTTATTGATCGTTACGGGTTCAAACCGTTGTAAACAATGGTCATAAATTGTTCTGGACTCAGAAACCCGCTGCCCCAATACTCATCATAGTCAGCCAACGGCTGGGACTGGATAAATGTATCCAATGACAGACCTGCATCAATCGCGCTTTGGGTCACCTCCCGTACCTCTAACAAGAGTTGATGGTAGGATTCGAGTTCGGCTCGGTTAGAAATCGGGCCATGACCAGGAATAATTACGGTTTCATCATTGGCAAGGGCCAGACCTTGCTCAGTCGCTGCGATCATGCCATCCAGAGAGCCACCCGATTCAAAATCAATAAAGGGATAAAAACCATTGAAATAGGTATCGCCGAGGTGTAAGACGTTGGCTTCTGCAAACTGGATAATGGTGTCACCATCGGTATGGGCAGGCTCAACATGGATTGCGTTAACCGTTTGGTCGTTGAGATAGAACGTGGCGCGATCGCTAAAGGTGAGGGCAGGTAAGGCCGCCTCAGGCGAAGCCGGGAACTCCATACCAATGGATGCCAATACTTGCTCCGTGCTCATCCGCTCCCGCACATTGTCATGAGCAACAATCAGCACCCCTTGATTCCCTAGGTTTTCATTGCCCCCGGTGTGGTCAAAATGCCAGTGGGTATTGAGCACAAAGCGAATCTCTTTGTTGCCCAGTTCTGCGATCGCGGTTTGGATTGCCTCAGTCAAAGGAGCAAACTGATCATCGATCATAAAGACGCCATCTTCACCCACCAACACGCCAATGTTGCCGCCTTGACCCAGCAACATATAGATTCCGGCTTCAGCATTGGCAGGAATGACCTGAATTTCAATATCTTCTTCATGGCCATCTTTGGCTTCGTTGTGCTCATGATGAGACTCTTCAAAATGTAAACCGCCGTGGGCAGGGATTGCACTGAGCCCTACTACGCCCAAACTGAGGGCGATCGCGCCCACCATACTACTTGTTGTTTTGCGCCATTGTTGCATCATTCTTGTTTCGCTGTTGAAATGCCATCATTTGAGTTTTCATTACGGTAACGTTTCTAATCGTGCTGTGGGGGGCAATCGCTCAGGTGCGCTATAGTGCAGAAGTTAAAGCTAACACCTGTATTGCGAGCTGAAAGTCAACCACTAATTAACCAGTAAGATCAGGGTAATTGTCATGGCAGAACAGTCTCAAGAAGAGCTTGTACAAGCGTTGTATCAATATACGGCTGACTTGATGGCAGATGGGCTATCAGAGTCTGATATTGAAGCCAAGTTACAGGAAAAAGGGTTAGATGAAGAATCGGCTTCAATGCTAGTGCGGAATGTGATGGGCTTGCGTTCCAAAGCAATGCGAGCTGCGGGGAAGCGAGATATGATTTACGGTGCGCTCTGGTGTATCGGGGGGATTTTAGTCACGGTGATTACGTTTTTGATGGCCACTGGTGGCGGAACCTATGTGGTAACTTGGGGCGCGATCATTTTTGGTGCAGTGCAGTTTTTCCGGGGTCTGTCTAGATTTCAAGGCCAGTAATGTTGGCAAGGCATCATTCTGCGGTTGAGTTTAAACAATGTCTATGGCAGTTTTTCTGGCGTCAACTCAACCTATGCATTGAGTCAAAACAGAAACTGTCTGTCATTTTTAGTTCATTGCTATTGTTGGCTATTCCTGCTTGTAGTGGTTCTGAAAATGGTTGGAATTGGCAGCGCCAGAAATCAATTCAGACCTCTGAAGTTCATTCAGATGCCACCAAGCCAATTAAAGCAATCGACCGCAAGGTAGATAATTTCTACAAGTCACAGTTTGAAGAATTAATGATCCGAGCAGGCTATTTGAGAGCACTGCCGACACTTAAACTGACAATTCATGATGAATGGCATCCTAATCCAGAAGCGATTGTTCAGAAACTGCTGGATCATCCGGAAGAAGCGATCAAGATTCTAGAAGGTTGCGATCGCTTCTGGCGAACCAGCTTTGATGACTATCCTATTCCGGCTGACGCTGAAATCCGCCCTTGGACAGCTAAGGCACTCCGCACACGTCTCCAAAATCGCAGTATGAATGGTGTGCAAATTCATCTAGTCGATGACAATATTGCTGTAATCACAGAGGCTTGTGGTGGTGGTAATTACAATTACCACTATACACTTTATCTCTATCAAGAAAAACAAAATAAAATTACGATTGAGCCAATTAATACACCTGATTATAATACTGATACTGGAACAATTATTTCTGATAACACTAATATTAATTATGGTGCTGGAGTGATTCGTTATGATCCCAAAACATATCTTTTCACTCACTATTTAAAATATGGAGGCTCGGGAGCATGTGGAAAATTGACAACCTATCGCCTGCGAAATAATCGCTTTGTTATCCAAGAAGTACGGGAAGAATCAACTTGTCCTTTTCTGAACCCTCTTCTTCCAGAAGAACTCCCACTAATTTATCCATAGTTGAGGTCATCAACATGGTTTTGAAGAAGAGTGAGACACATCGAGAATTAACTAAATGGCTTCAAAGGCTAATCTTAGGTTTATCTCTATTCGTTGCCTGCTCTGCCTGTAGTAACTCTGGAAATGCTTGGGTCTGGTGGCATCGGCAATCAATTCAGTCTTTTCGTTTCTATCCAGCTAACATTAATCAGATCGCGCAAGTTGAAGAACAGGCAAAAGAAATCTACCTTTCGCAAGCAGATGAAATCTTACTAGCGGCAAATCTCAAGGCGCTTCCAACGCTATGGAAAACAATTACTCAAGAATGGCGTCCCAATCCAGAAGCGATCGTTGAGAAACTAATTGAACATCCCGAAGAAACTTTTAAGATTGAAGAAGGTTGTGATAATCATTGGCGGTTGCTTACAGTTGATTATCCGCTTTACCCAATTCCTGCGGAGCAAGAAATCCCCCCTTGGACAGCCGAACTCTTACACTCACGTACTAAAAATCGAAGTTTAGAGGAAGTGTTGATTGCTCCGATTAATGTTAACACTGCCCTGATTACTAATATTTGTGGTGGCGGTGGTGCTTATAATTTAGTTCAGGCGATTTACCTCTATCGAGAGAAAGCAGATGGGATTACGATCGAGCCGATCGCCACACCTGAGTATGATGTTGAAACCAAAACGATTATTACTAACAACATCAATATTAATAACGATTCTGGAGTGCTGAACTATGATCCAGAGACTCAAACATCCAGTCGCTTCCGAAAATATCGTGGTATGGGTGACTGTGGTAAATTTACAGTCTATCGCTTTCAAGGCGATCGCTTTGTGATCAAAGAAGTTCGTGAAGATCCAGTTTGTGAGCTTGATGATCCCATCGTTAGCCTCCACCAATTTCCACGGATTTACCCTTAAGTGACTGAAAACTTTCAGATGAGTCAAGAGGAAACTAAACCTGTCGAATTCCACCACATTTCCGTGCTTAGTCGTGAAGTGCTGACCGGTTTGCAGGTTAAGGCGGGAGGGCTATATCTTGATGCCACCCTCGGCGGTGGTGGTCATAGTCGCCTGATTCTGGATGCTGCGGCAGATGTGCAATTGGTGGGTATTGACCGCGATCGCACAGCCCTAGATGCCACTCGCCCCACCCTGTCAGAGACCGTAGAACTGTGGCAAGGCAACTTTGCTAATTTTGAACCTGGCGATCGCACCTTTGACGGGATCGTAGCCGACTTGGGCGTCAGTTCACCGCAATTGGATGTGGGGGAACGGGGCTTTAGTTTCCAGCAGGACGCTCCGCTGGATATGCGCATGGATCAGAACGCTGAGCTGAGTGCCGCCGAGGTGATTAACCATTGGCGGGAAGTAGATTTAGTCCGCATCTTTTCAGAATATGGTGAGGAGCGGTTTTCAAAACGGATTGCGCGGGCGATCGTGGCGGCGCGACCCTTGCACAGCACCTTAGGCTTAGCAGAAACGATCCGCCAAGCGGTTCCGGGCAAGTTTCGCTACGGTCGCATTCATCCAGCAACCCGTGTTTTTCAAGCCCTGCGCATTGCTGTAAACCAGGAGTTGGAATCGTTAGATACCTTTTTGCAACGCGCCCCCCATTGGCTTAAACTGGGCGGTCGGATTGCCATCATTAGTTTCCATAGCCTTGAAGATCGCCGTGTGAAGAACCAGTTTCGCGCCTCAGAGCAGCTCAAAATCATCACCAAAAAACCCCTCACGGCTCAACCAGATGAACTGGCTCAGAATCGGCGATCGCGATCGGCCAAGCTCCGGGTTGCGGAACGAATTATGATTTAACTAATGGCATAGCCTATCTGTTAGCGAGCATGAAGTGGAATGGGTTGTCACCGAATCAAGCTCACGCTGGATTGCTAAAATTGACTTAGAGTTCTACTCATCTTATCGCTATGATCGCCGCCCAAGACACTCCACCCCACCTGAGCCCAGAAGAATACTTTGTCTGGGAAGAACAACAACTAGAAAAGCACGAATATATTAATGGGCAAGTCTACGCCATGAGTGGTGGCACGGTTAATCACAGTCGGATCGCTGCAAGATGTATTCGTCTATTTGACACCCATTTAGACAATACAGACTGTTTTACAGGCACTGCTGATCTCAAAGTCAAAATTGCTGAGACATACAATTACACTTACCCAGATGTCACTGTTACCTGCGATGAGCGGGACAAAACGAATTCAAAATATATCAATTATCCCTGTCTGATCGTTGAGGTTTTATCAAAAAGTACCGAGGCCTACGATCGGGGTGGTAAGTTTCGGCTGTATCGCCAAAACCCAGTTCTTCAGGATTACCTACTCGTCAGTTCCACCAGCATTGAGATGGATCTTTACCACAAAAATCAAGCAGGTCAATGGTTGCTTTTTAATTACCAACCCGGCGATTTAGTAGAGTTAAAAAGCATTAATTTTAGTTTTCCCATTGAGCAGGTGTATCGTGGCCTTGATCTCACCCCAGAGCCTTGAGCAATCTGGTTATCTTGGTTGAGTGATGTCAGAGTAATTTAAATCACATTGAGACTGGGCTTGAGTTGTACAAAAGCTACAGATTTTAGCTCAAATAAATCGGCGATCGGCCAAACTGCACATTGCAGAACGAATTATTATTGAAGTCTAGACGCACCTTTAGTCGCCCCATGTCTACAACACTCGATGCCCATCAACTAACACTCAACCAAGTCCACCAGCATCTTTTATACCAAATCACAAAATTCCAGCTACAGATAAGGCATCCAAAATGCTCTTTCTGCCTGCAATAGAGGCAATAGTCGCTTGTTCGAGTTTCAGGAGTTGTTCGCGGATGAGTAGACGTAAGTCATTCAAAGTCGCAGGTCGTAACCAGCGTAATCGTTTTTTGAGAT
>JAAHHN010000066.1 GCA_010672165.1 Spirulina sp. SIO3F2
CACAAAACTCAGCGTAACGTCAAAACGCTTGGCTATGTTTCTTTGGGACATGCCTGTACTTTGCCACGTATCTATTATCTTTTTACGGAAATCTAGCGAATATGCCTTCATCGCTTACCTCTATTCACTTTCTACCAATATAGCTGTACCTCATATTTGTGGAAAAGGCTATATTTCCAAGAAACTCGTACACGTTTTCATGGCATGGGTTCAACCACTTTCCGGAAAATTGCTCAAGAACGGGGTCTTGAGCCAGATGAATGTTACTGTTTGGGTCAAAAGAAAGAGTTTCCTGATATTGCTATTGAAGTGGTTTTAAGCAGCGGTATTGTCAATAAACTGGATATCTATCGTGGTTTAGGGGTTACGGAAGTCTGGCAATGGGAATCTGGAGCCTTTAAAATTTATCAGCTCCGCGCAGCAGGCTATGATTGTGTTGAGACCAGTCAATTGTTACCGGGGTGTGATATCAAGCAGTTGGCCAGCTATGTTCAGCCGGAGAATCAATTTGATGCAGTCATGGAATTTCGGGATTGGTTGCGATCGCGTCAGGCTTAATGCCAAAGGCAGTTTTAATAAACCCATTGCTTCTCTTTAAATCAACGCTTGAGCGGTAGCAAGATGTTTTTGCAAGGTTTCCACAGGTAAAGGCCCTGCTAAATGAGACCAGGGAAGTGTCTGTGATTCCGGCCACACCTCATGCACATAAAAATCCAGTGGCGGCAACTGGCCACGCAGTTCCTTAAATGCTCGCTTGTAACTCCCCAACGTATCGCCGTAGTGACGGGTGAGTTCAAGCAGTGGTGTTAGGCGGCGATCGCCCCGTGAAATCAGCGATTGAATCACCGACCAGTTATAGCTCTCGGGTCGAAACTCTACCCCCAACGCATGGAGCCGCTTTTTCAGCAGCTTGAGTCGTTTTTTGGCTTGAGCATCCACGCCGTACCATTGAAACGGGGTATGAGATTTGGGCACAAATGTGCTGCACCCAAACGTAAGCTTAAGGTGGGGAGCCACTTTTTTGAGCTGGGCAAACATGGCGATCGTCTCCTCCAAATCCTCAGGGGTCTCACCTGGAATTCCCACCATGCCATAGAGCTTCAGACCTTTTAGTTCCCCCGCCTGGGCGTTAATTGCAGCCTGCTCAATCTCTGCATTATGGAGCTTTTTATTGACGATCGCCCGTAATCGTTCCGAGCCGCTCTCAACGGCAATCGTGAGCGATCGCGTCCCTCTTGATGCCAGTGTTTGGGCCAATTGCTCGGTGACGGTATTCGTCCGCACCGATGCAATACTCAGACGCACATCCTCATATTGCGGTTGTGCTAAGTGCATGAGTAGGTCGTTAAATTCTGGATGCTGCGTCACCGATGCGCCCAATAAGCCGAGGCGATTGGTTACTTTGAGACCGCGTTCGATCGCGGGTAACAGCGATCGCTCCAAATCCGCTGTCCGGAACGGCAAGGTGAGATAACTTGCTAAGCAAAAACGGCACATTTCTGGGCAACTGCGCACCACCTCCACCATATAAATATTTTCCCAAGCCGCTTTTGGGGTGACGACTGTTGACGCCAACAGGGTATTGCTGCGGTGGGTTTGTTTTTGTACGACGGCGGGGATGCTCTCTGCTTGGGGGGTGATGGTTGCGATCGCGCCTGTGGTTTCTGTGTAGTCCACCTGGTATAGGCTCGGCACATAGACGCCTGGAACTTGAGCCAGCGTCAGAAGTTGCTCAGAGCGTGATTGCCCCCGGCAAGCTTGATATGCATCCAGAAAAGGAGCAAGCACCGCCTCTCCATCTCCGAGCAATATCACATCAAACCAATTGGCAAAGGGCTCAGGATTAGCGGTCAATACTGGCCCACCACCAAAAACTAAAGGGTGTTCATCGTCCCGTTGCACCGTATGAATCGGGATATTGAGGGCTTCGAGTAAATCCAGAATATGATTATAGTCCAGCTCCCAACTGAGCGAAAAGCCTAGCAATTCTGGGTGGCGAGGGAGGGTTTCTTGGGCATCGGTAAACAAGCGACTGACCTGAATATCCGATCGCTGGGCCAGCAATGCCCAAATCACCTGATAACCCAAGCTAGTGATGCCGACACTGTAGGTGTTGGGGAAGGCAAAAATAACCGGAACCGCATCCGGCTGGGATGGGGTGCGGGTGAAAAGGTGGTGTTCTTGGTCAAAAGACATCGCTCTACCCTATCTGCCTAACCACCGTTTAACCGTATTCACCACCACCCGCCATAGGGGAGGACGTAACTCACCATAGAAGGCCCGATAGTCTTCGAGCGCCGGAAAATCCCCCTCAATGGCGATCGCAATTGCTTGTTCGCAGGTATCCATCGCCTCAAGCAACAAATCTTGGGCAAATTGGAGATGTGCAACTTGGTAATGTGCCTCTGCTTCTAAGGGCTTTGCTTGAATCGCTTGGGCCATTTGTAGGGCATGATCGAGACAATCTTGTGCATCGGGGTATTCCGCCAATAGCCCGTAGTTTTTACCTAAGTAACAAAGAATGCGCCCCATTTCATAGCGATCGCCTAGAGCTTGAGCAATGGGCAGACTCTGTTGCAGATGCTTAATCGCTTGGGTGTAGTTGCCCAATTGGCCATAGGTGATGCCCAGGTTGCCCAATGCTATTGCAATTGCCCGCTGATGATCCATGCTGCGGGCAATATTCCACGCCTGTTGATAGAGCGAGAGGGCGCGATCGCTGTCCCCCAAGCGACAATAAATGGTTCCCAAGGTGTTGAGAATCAGCCCTTCTTCAGTGCGATCTTCGAGCGCCCGGATCAACCGCATGGCTTTCTGGCAAATGGAGCGCCCTTTCTGGTAATTGCCCTTGGCACATTCAGTTGCGCCCAAACGACCCATCGCTTTTGCTTTGGTCGCCACTTTATTGCCCATTTGAGTATTTTCTAAAGCTTGGGTAAACACCTGCTGGGCATCACCATAGCGACCGATTACAAGATAAATCTCTCCCAAATGCAGCAGCGCCACATCCACTAAATCCAGATTATCTTGGTGTTGAGCAAGCTTCTGGAGTTCTTCAAAATGGGCGATCGCACTCTGATATTCACCACAGAGCTGATAGGCCTGCCCCGCCTGATTTAAAGCTTGGGTAAACTGACCCCGTGAAACGCCAGCCGTTTCTTGAATCAGCGTGAAATATTTCTGAAAATACTCCAATGCATGGGGGTAGTCTTCCAGATCAAAGTAGCTTTTGCCTAAATGAAACAGCGCCTGCTGAAACGTTTCCTGTGCGCCTGCGGCACTCCCCAATAAGGTTAAGTATTGCTCAAAGATTTGAATGGTATTGTGGGCATCGTTTTGCGTCGCATAGGCTAACCCGAGATAAAACAATGCCTGTTCAGCTTCAGGGGCATCTTCTGGTTCTAAATATTGCTGCAAATAGGCGATCGCTATCGTGTAGTCTGCACTGAAATAAGCGGCTTTCCCCACTGCAAATTGGGTTGCAGCGAGTGTTTCGGGGAATGCTTCTGGATAATGGTTTAAATATGCTTGCAAGGGTGCGATCGCTTGGGCATATTGCTCTGTGGCATAGTAAGCACTGCCCAATTGGTAATTAATGCTGACTTGAGTCAGGTCATCTGGTGGTGACTCAGCCTGTTGCTGATAAGCTTCTAAGTATTTAATCACCTGCGGCCAGTCATGCAGCATATGAGCACAATGCCCCAGTTGGATCAAGGTTTGTGGCGTGGTGTCTATGCCTGTCGCCTGCCAATACCGAGTTAAGTAAGGTTGGGCTAGGGCATAGTTTTCTTGCTGATAGTAAGCATCACCGAGCATGTGGTAGAGTTCGGAGTCTCTGGGGGCAGGGTTCAGAGTTAAGCGTTCAGAGTTGTCCTGATTTTCTGAATGATTGGTCAGTTCAGAATGAATTGATTTAGAGACTTCGGACTCTGTGTTTTTTTGTGTTTCTAACGCTTTATTCTCTCTTACATAACCTTCATCTTCTAACTTTGAACTTTGAACTCTGAACTCTGAACTCTCCTGTTGATCCGCCCAAATTTGCAACGTGGCGATCGCATCATTCAAGGCGTGCGTTTGGTAATAAGCCGTTCCCAAGGCAGCCAGCACAGGCAACTCTGGTTCTAGCTCTGCTGTGGTTGCATCTATCACTGAGGTTTCACCATAGGTGGCCAGATAACGAATCGTCTCAGGATATTGTTCGAGAGCAGCATGAGCTAACCCCAATTTCTTAAGTAGTGTGGGTTTGGGCTCTGACGCCTCTTGAAGGGTGAGTAATTCTTCCCAAGCTGCGATCGCTGCCGCCAAATCCCCCTGCTGTTGCTGCGCTTCACCCATAGCGGTGAGGGCTTGATGGAGCTGAGGCGCAAGCGCGATATCCTCACGTAAGAGAGGCAAGGTCTGATTGAGGTGTTCACAAGCGGGTTCAGGTTGGTCTTGGGCTTGGTAAGCCAAACCCAGGTAGAAGGCAGCGGGAACTGCTTCGATATCTGCCTCCGGTAAATGGGGCAAGCAGTAGCTCCAGGTTGCGATCGCACCCGTCAAGTCCCCCGTGACATATTGGGCATAGCCGAGGGGCAAATAGACCGTCGCTAAAACAGGAGTCGTATCAGTGCGCTGACGCTGATCCAGATACTGTTGCCAAGCTGCGATCGCTGCTGGGTAGTCCCGTAGCCAATAATGGGCACGCCCCAAACCCCGCCAACAAATGCCATCCATACTGGCATTGACCCGCTCCAGCAGGGTTTGATAGAGCAAGATCGCCTCTGGGGCATAGCCTGTTTCGATCAACCAATCATGGAGGAGCACCCCATTGTCGAGGGGCTTGAGCAATAGCTCACTGGCTTGTAACCATGCCTGAAGCTGATAAAAATGCTCAAAGGCCTCTAGATAGCCCTGCACCTGCTCCCAAGGCGAATCATTCTGAACAGGTTCATGGAGCTTGAGGTAGTAAAAAGCCCAGCGAATATGGGAGACATCATCGGGGTCAAAGTCGGGCAACACATCTTTGAGGCTCACCAGCGGCATGGCTGGATCTGCCACCTCAATTGTTTGCGCCAATTCCTGCTGAATGCCCAGTAACGTTTGCATATAGCGTACCAGCCGAACCCAGGGAGAGACAGCGGCCGGCGGCGGCGGGATTTTGGCCGCCCGCTCGCCCACGATCAAGCTTTGCTCACTGTGGTCATAACGGACGCGAAGCGCCTCTTTAACCGACAGGCTTGCTAAATCAACACGGGTTTCCAGTTCATCCACAGTGACCACCTCTGCGCCTAACGCAGATTGAACTAACGTCTATTGAGGGTCGTGATGATGCATCGTAGCACCGGATGTACCCCATAGCGGACACCCTGAGCTGTGCTGACAGGTTCAACCAGCAATCGTTCCTCCAATGCTTTGAGCGTTGTGGCTTGCTGTTGCGCTGAAAATTCTCCCATTAAAAAATACCAGCCATAGGCGGGAGTGGGGCGGGCATTGGTGGCACCCAATTGGAGCAAATCGGCGGCAAGGGGGGCATGAACTGCCAAACGTTGTAGAATTCGTTCGCCCAGTGTCTGGAGCCAGGGCGCGATCGGCTGCTGAATCGGCCGTGCTAAACTCTCTCCGGACTCCGCTGTAGGCGTAATTTCCAATTCATAGCCATAGTCCTGCCAATAAGCAAGGAGGTTACCGAAATAGGGAAAACTACGGATTTCGCCTGCAACTAGCTTCAGGGCCAACGGATGACCCTCATAGGTTTGATGAATGGTTTCTAAGCAGTCACGTTGAGCTTCTGTATCGAGTGTAATATCCCAATCGGCATAGAGTTGAGCGATCGCGTCTAAACTTAGCCCCGGCAGTTCCAGAGTGTGAAGGCGATCGCTGGGGGGGAAGTTTGCTTGCGTTGTGGTGATCAGCAGCCGACTGCGTAAGGCTTCCGAGTCCAATAATGCTGACCAAAACTGTGTAAAGGGTTCAGTTTGAGCCAGCTCCGGGCTAAGGTTCTGCAACCATAGCAGGATTGGTTGAGATTGGAGTTTGGCAACAACGGCTGCTGCTAAAGCGCTCATGCCGTCAGCTTCGAGGGTTTTGTGTGCGATCGCTTCGCCGAGCACCTGACGAGCGATAGCAGCAAACCCAGCCCAGAGTTGACTGAGTTCCACCGTGATCATGAGGGGGAATTCATCTCGCAGGGCTGATTGAGAGATTAGGTGTTGGGCTAAGGTTGTTTTACCGCTACCGCTAGAGCCAGAGAGCACCACAAGCCAACACTCTGTTTGCAATTGCTGGTTAATTTGTGCCAATACTGCCTCTCGACCAACACAAGCGAGGGGCTCATCCTCCTCAGCGGCAGCAAAGCGCGGCTCTCGTTCCGGGCGCACCATTTGAAAGTCATTGCGCTTCAACGTCACATCAAAACCCGCAAAAAACTGTTTTAAGGTGCGCTTGGAGGTGAGGTTTTGACCATATAAAATCCCAATGGTTGTATCAAGAGGTAAGCCTGCTTGTTGGGCAATGCGTTGGGAGTTCACCCGTATGGTTCGATCTTGATAATAACTTTGAACCGCTGCTTCGAGTTTCTGACGGCCGTCTGGGGTCAGCAATGCGCCGCGCTTAGCAAAAAAGAATGGAGCCATTGCAGTTGAAAGATATGGGTCAAAGGCAAACCCGATCAGTCCCAGCTAAAAATCTCACCCCTAAGCCTATCACAGGCATTCGGACTGATCGCGCTGCTGCCAACGACGTTTCCATTGTCCTGTGGATTCAAGGGAGCAAGTGGACTGTGCTTGGGCACGCTCAGCCAAGATTGTGGCAGTGGTGGCGTTAAGAGTGCGATCGCGGTAGGGCACGGCTGCGCGGGTCTGGAGGTGCTCCTGCTCTTGGAGGGATAGAGGCGGCAGATCCATGGTTTGCCAGCGGGCAACCGTGCCTGGGGCTTTCCGCCCGATCGCAGGGGTTGCCCCAATCTGTAACCCTGCTTTCAAGAGCGCGGTTCGTACCGCCGCCGCACAGGAATAAGTCGCAAGATATCCATTTGGGGCAAGGGATTGGGCCACTACACCCAAAAAGTCTACTGTCCACAGTTGGGGGCATTTGGGGGGTGAAAAGGGATCAAGAAAGATCGCATCTGCTTGGGTTGTTTGGGAGCTAAGCTGACGCAACGTTTGGCGAGCATCTCCACAGAGAAATTGAGCCTGCAACTGAGGCGTTGTAGCCTGATGGTTTTGGGCAAGGATCGTGAGCATATCCCGCACGGTTTCAGGCCAATGGTGCAGCAGACCTTGAGCGATCGCGTCTTGGGCGGGGCGATCGCTGATATCCAGGGCGATTAACTCAACTCGGCAAGTTGGATTCGTATCCCAGATTGCCGCCAGAGCCGCAGCGCTGTTGTAGCCCAGCCCATAGCAAATATCGAATAGAACCAATCGTTCTTTGCGCTGTGCCTGTGCCCGTAGCCGACACGGTTCCACAAATTTGCCCTCAGCTTCTTGATATGCACCGAAATGGGAATGAAACGCCTCATCAAATTCCGTTGAGAAGAAGGTAGCAGAACCGTCAGCGGTGGGTTGGGGGGTGAAGGGCATGGTTTTAGGACATCAGCTATCCTAAACCTACAGGACTGATGTAATTGAACTTGAGCTTATTAGCAAGACTAGCGTGATCCCCCCGGCTGCGCCGACCCCCTTGTTAAGGGGGTTTATGTCTTTCAATGATTAAATTCACTGCCCCTCTGCGCCCAATCTATTCAGCACCGAGACAAATGGGGGGTAAACCGATTGAACCCTGGGCTCGCATTATCTTAGCCGCTTGCGGCGCCACCCCCCTTAATAAAGGGGGGCAGGGGGGATCTAAGGTCGGGAAATACCGCACACAGACCAAATGCGTCAGTCTTTAAACACACTGAATCTCAATTGTTACAACGCTGTGATCGATCCTCCCAACCCAGACTCTAAAAAACTCAATACAGAAACGGCGAGCTGGCAACCGCAAACTGATCACAGCCCTGATCCCTACGGCGAACGCCCTTTACAACGCCTGATGATGTTTCTATATCTAGTGCCTGGTTTTGGTCTCTTTCCAGCAATTTGGACATTATCGCGGGGTGAGGGTAGCCGTCGTCAGCGGCAAGTGGGTCGAATGGCTGTGCTGTTGGGGCTGGTGTGGTTTGTCACCTATGGGGCGCTCGGGTTGGGTGCGGAGCAGATGGGTGAGATTACGCGCTTTCGGTTGCTGTTCCTGGATGGGATGGTGACGACGGGCTATGTCATGCTGTGTTTTAGCCTCATGCTACGGGTTTGGCAGAACAAGTCTGTCCAACTCCCTGGCATCAGTCGTCTACTCAAAAAATAGTGGCGATCGCATGACCCTAAGATCTGTCGTCAGTTAGACTTCAAACCCTTGCTTTGACTGACTTACAGACGCTTTCTCTGTTTTTGGGGACGGATGCTTTATTCCTTGTCCCGTCAAGCTTCTAGTGTTAACTGAAGACACGCCCTAAATCCCTCAACTTTGAACTCTGAACTCTGAACCCTAAACCCTAAACCCGAACACGGTAACTTTTGTGTAAATTAGGGAACGACACTGTAGAGTATTGTGGGTTTTCAGACTCAGACCATTATTCACCACCTCGGGAAGATTCGTGCCCAAACGCAGCATTCCAGCCCCCAAATATAAAACCCGTTCGTCTGCCCCAGGGCAGGGCAAAAAGCGTGTGCCTAAAAAGAAGTCCGCCCGGTGGTTTTGGGTCTGGCTGGGCTTGACGGGGATTGGTTTGGTTTCAGCCGCAGTGGGGGCAATTTTGGCGGTGTCGCTCTCTGCAACACCGCTGCGCAATTCACTCCCGGCTGGCGATACTGTTTTTGCGGATGAAGAGGCGATCGCTGAAGGCAGATTTCGGTTTCCCAAATTGACCCGTCCTGTCAATATCTTGGTTATTGGAACAAAGGTATTGACTGCTGATGTGGATAGCCAAGCATCGAAAAGGCTGGGCTACCACGGTTTGGTGGATTCCTTTGATGGCTTGGCTGACACAATGCTGCTGATTCGGTTTGATCCAGAGCAATTTAAGCTCTCGGTGCTCTCGGTGCCGCGGGATACCCGCGTCCGGTTGAGCGGTTATGGGGAAATGAAGCTGAATGCGGCGAATTACCACGGTGGTGCAGCCCTTACGGCGCGGGCGTTGAGTCAGTTACTTGATGGGATTGCGATCGATCGCTATGTCCGCATCAACGTTCAGGGTGTGGAGCAGATGATTGATGCACTAGGTGGTGTTGAGGTCTATGTGCCCAAAGATATGAAATACACTGACCATAGTCAGCACCTCTACATTGACCTCAAGGAGGGTCAGCAACGCTTGGATGGTGAGCAGGCGGTGCAGTTTTTACGGTTTCGGCAGGATCGCTATGGGGATATTGGTCGGGTACAGCGACAGCAGACTTTGATGCGGGCGGTGGTGGAGCAAACTCTACGACCCCAAACGCTGCTGAAAATTCCTAAGCTTTTTCAGGTAATTCAAGAGAGTATTGATACCAATCTGAGCGTGGAGGAAGTGGCGGCGCTGGCGGGGTTTGCCGCGAATACCGAGCGGGAAGATGTGCAGATGCTAATGCTGCCAGGCGGTTTTAATGGCACGGGTCAGACGGGGGTGAGCTATTGGTTGCCCAATGACTCGGGCATTCAAACGATGCTGGCGCAGCATTTTAATTACGGTGTTCAGGGGGTGCGCGATCGGGATGCCCGTTCGTTGCGGATTGCGATTCAAGACAGCACGGGGAATCCGGCAGCGGTGGATGCGCTGAAGCAGGCTTTGAGCACGGCGGGTTATCGCAATGTTTATGTGGGGAGTTCTTGGCAAGAACCGTTGCGGGAAACTCGGATTGTGGCTCAGAAGGGCGATCGCTTAACGGCTTCAAATCTCAAAACTTCGCTGGGGATTGGGGATGTTCGAGTTGAGAGCACGGGGGAGTTGAATTCGGATTTAACGATTCAGTTAGGGCAAGATTGGCAGCAGTTGCGGTAGGGGTGTGCTGCAATGAGATAGCAAGCCTTGCCGTACCCCTCCCTGAGCACAGGAAAAAACAAACGTTGTCAAAACCTTATCGTTCAGTCGTTTGGGTTGAGTGATAGCGTAGCTTGCTTCTCGTTTGCCTTCGGTATTCCCGGAGGGTAGAGTAACCCAACACGATCGCCGTAAGATTTACTAATGTTGGATTGACGCAGGAAGCCTAACCCACCATTCACCCAATAACTCAATAATAGGAATCTCTCTCAAGTTGATGTTGATGCGTTATGGCGAACTTGAGGCTATGCTGCTGAGATTGCAGGATTGAGCGTTGTGTGACTACCCAATATCTTCTATCTCTCAGCTTGTTTTGTACTCGGAAATTTACACTTCACCTGGATCTTGAAGGTTCCTTCCGCTGAACTCTTTGCCAGAACTGGAATACCAGCTTCTCCAGCAATCTTAAGATTGAATTCCAAGTTCATCTCTTCAATTTCAGCCAGGCTAAAGTTAACAAAAGCGCCGATCGCATATTTGGCATAGCCGTGAATTGTGCGCTGTACCTTTTCCAGATCGACCGTTGGCAGGCTGACATCACGGTAACTCACACCATCATCCGTTTCAACCTCTGCTAACGCGCCAGACTCAATGTAGAGCTCATATTCGTCGCCATCGTCTTTGAGTATGATTTTTTGAATATCAGACATGCGTGACTCCAGTCGATACGATTAGTTATGTTAGAAAGATAACTCACCCGTCCTAGTTTCATCTCACTGGTATGGCGAGACATGCTTTGGTTATTGGGATCGCTCAATACGACCCTCCCTTTCGAAATCTACCTGGCGCGGCCGAAGATGCAGCAGCGATCGCCAGCCTCTTGCAGAAGAACGGCTACACCATTACTCCGCTGCCTTGTAAATTTGTCGGGGAAAATCAAACTCAACAGGCGATCGCCCCTAAGAAACGGTTAACCGCCACAGAATTGGGATCAAAACTGAGCCACTTTCTGGCAGAGCAAGCCAGAGGTCACGACATTGTCATCTACTTTGCTGGGCACGGCTTCCGCGCTAAGGATACAACAGGTGGAGAAATTGGCTACCTCGCAGCATCAGACAGTAAAAAAGATGGCACCAACGCCATTCGGTTTGAAGATTTTAATCGGCTGATCAGTAAGGCAGAGCCTGCCAGTCTCGTCATCTTAATGGACTGTTGTTATGCTGGCGGTCTGACTGATCCGAAATCCTTTCTAGAACCCACTCGCACCACCATCGATCAGAAGGACAGATCATATCTAATTGCGGCCTGTCAAGCGTTTGAGCGAGCACGGGAAGTCGAAAAACGGGGCATCTTCACTGCCGCAGTGTTGCAAGGTTTATCAAAAGAGAATGCCCGTCATGGCAAGATTACTTGTGCAGGCTTATATGATTTCGTCAATAATGCACTCGACCAGAGTGGACAGGAGGCTGTCGCTGCGGGGAGAGGAAATAATATTTCGCTGGTTACCTATGTAGTAGATGAGCCAGAACAGCAAGAGAAATCCGTCTTAGCCAACCCATTAGAACTCGCCGTTGAGCTGCTCCAGGATGATTTTGAGCTACTCGATCAACATTTTTTTGAGCGGCTTCAGCGTAATCCAGGACGTTCCCATATTCTCAAGCTCCCAGCAGCAACCTGGTCATTGGTTTTGCAAGGAAATTACGTTGAGCGGGATCAGCAGTGGGAGGCATTGGAACTGGCCCAGCAGCTTATTCAAATACAGGGCACGTCATTGCTATTGATTCGTGGCGAGCCAGGAGCGGGGAAAACAGCACTGATGCGTTGGTTAGCTTATTCACTCTTTCTCGACGGTTGCCTTATCCTCCATAAGAAATCTCAGGATAGCCTTGGTTGGCTAAGTCAACTTCAGGAGTTCACAGAGGCGATAGGTGAGCAGCGTGTTTATGTGATTACGGATGACTTATTTCGAGATGACGCCTTACTAACGGAGCTAGAACAGAATGAATTTCTGCCCAATTTAACGATTATTGGTACAACGCGGCTGAATGAAAGTCGTCATGAGCGTTTGGAGGAGTTGGAATATGAGGTGCGTTGTCTGGATCTGAACCGTCCATCAGAAGCTGAAAAACATCGGGTTTTGGAGAAGGTCTGTCAAGATGAGCAAGTTTTAGCTAGGGTGGAGCGGCTTTCAACAGTAGAGCGACAAAAATTGATGGATTCCCCCATCATGTTGGTGTTGATGCTTCAGCTTGCGGAAGGGAAGCCATTTAACCGCATCATTGCAGATATTATCAAGCAATTACCCAGTTCAGAGCATCGACCCACCTATCAAGTGTTTGGGGTGATCTGTAGCTTTTTTCAGTATGGCTGCATTGTTCCGCCTGAGATTATTGAGCTATGCGTGCCACGGTTTAAGCAAGCCCGTCGGTTAGTGATGACGGATTTAAAAGGGTTAACGGACACAGATATAAAAGCAGGTTATGAGGGATTGAGTACTATTCATGAACTTATTGCTCAAACAGCAATGGAAGTGAATGAACGGCCTAATCATGATCAGGAAAATCTACTCTACTCTTGGATTGATTCACCTTCATTACTTGAGCAGAACCTTAGAGCTGCCGTTTCTCAAATTAATGTAGAAACAGAAATCCATAAACGTTGGACTTACTGGGTTTTGACTAATCTTGTTCGTATAGGTCAAACCAAACTTATCAGAAGAATCTTAGCAGATTACTCAGATCGAATTTCTAAGCTAAAAAAAGCATCTGGCATTTTTGGCTTATGGCGATTTGTTGAAATTTATCAGGCCGTTGGATTATCGGATGAATCTAGTCGATGCACTGAGCTAATTCTAGAAACAGAACCTCGTGACTCCGGAGAAAGAATCTTGTGGTTATCCAAGGTTGACAAGTACGGTACTGCTGAGCAAAGACAAGAGGCGATCGCCCAGACCCAAGCCTGGCTAGAGTCTAATCTCGATGACTATTGTGTTTGGGAAAAGTATCTGGCATTGATAGGAACTTATGGTACTGCTGAGCAAAGACAAGAGGCGATCGCCCAAACTCCAGGCTGGCTAAATTCTCATCCTGATAATGCTAATGTTCGGAGAAAATATCTAGCACTGATAGGAATTCATGGTACTGCTGAGCAGAAACGAACTGCGATCGCCCAGACTCAAACCTGGCTTGATTCTCATTTTGATGATAATAGCGTTCGGACAAAGTATCTGGCGCTGATTGACAATTGTGGCACGGCTGAGCAAAAACGAGCAGTGATCGCCCAGACTCAAACCTGGCTTGATTCTCATTTTGATGATAATAGCGTTCGGACAAAGTATCTAGCACTGATTGACAATTGTGGTACTGCTGAACAAAAACAAAAGGCGATTGCCCAAACTCAAACCTGGCTGGATTCTCATCCTGATGATTATTATCTTCGGACAAAGTATCTGGCGCTGATTGACAATTGTGGTATTGCTGAACAACAACAAAAGGCGATCGCCCAGACCCAAGCCTGGCTCGATTCTCATCCAGAGAATATTGATGTTCGGACAAAGTATCTAGCACTGATTGGCACTTGTGGTACTGCTGAACAAAAACGGACAGTGATCACTCAAACTCAAACCTGGCTGGATTCTCATCCTGATGATTATTATGTTCGGACAAAATATCTGGATCTGGCTGGCGCTTATAGCAGTATTGAACAAAAACGAGAAGCGATCAACCAGACCCAAACCTGGCTGGACTCGCATCCAGATGACACTAATGTCCGAGCACAATGTTTAGTGCTGATGGGTACTGCTAGCTTAGGAGATGAAAGCATTAAGGAACAAGTTATACAAAAGCAACAGTTATGGCTGAGTGAGCGACAAATAGTTTCCCAAAATATATGGGAAGCATTTTTGCCTGCTCTTTATCATCACTCTACCTTTGAATCATCCAAAGAGATGATTGAGCGAGCTTTGGAGCAATATCCTGAAAATACGAATATTGCGATCCTTGTCTTTGGCTATTTTCGAGATCAGCTTGACTACGATCTTTGCAATCGGCTAGCTAGTTTGATCGAAAAAAGTGATTTGCCTCCTATCCAATGGAATCACTACATTGATGTGGCGAACTTCTTCCGTGACTACGGAGAGACAGAAAAAGCGAAACAAATCTATAAGCGAACTCTTAAGTTAGCAAGATATTTATCTAGGAAAAATAGATCATTCCAAAAAGAAGTCAACTATACTTCTATTAGCTACGCTCGATTGTTGTTACTTGAAAATTCTCCCAAGCCTGACCAGGCGATCAAACTCATTCAACCCATTCTCGCTAAAATCTCTAAACACGCTGTTTGTCACTGGATTATGTCCCTATGCTATCAATCCAAAGGACGGCGATTTTATGAGAAGGCAATTGAAAGCTTTAAGAAAGCGATTAAGTTTGATCTTAAGAAGGAAGGATTTTTTTGGTATCAGTTTGGCTGCTTCTACCGCGATAGCCTCAATGATACCGCTCAAGCGAAATCCTGCTTTGAAAAATCACTGCTTCAGAAGGTCACATTCTCTGCTTGTATCGATCTAGCAGATCTTGAATTTGATGATGGAAACCTGAGCAAAGCGAAATATTATCTACAAAAAGGACTTAAACTGGTTCCAGCAAATCGGATTGAGCGGGAAGAACGGGAAAAGTTGAGTGACCATATTGAATTTCTTAAAGAACAGCTTGGCGATGTTAAGTGAGCAATGTTTTAAGCATTCACCAACGCCAGTAGATTTTTTCATTCCCCGGTTCAAAGCATGACGCTTTGAGTTCAAGTGAACTTCATGATATTATGCTCAATCAAGCAACATTGGCCGCCAACTTAGAAACGCCCACCGCACCCAAAAAAATCGCTAACTGCGTCACCACGATCGTTGGCCCCGAGGGCAAATCAAAAAACGCCGAAAGCACAATCCCGAGCACTGCACTCAGCGCCCCCAACCCCGTCGAATAGAGAATATGTAATGTAAAATTGCCACTCAGCAATCGCGCCGCACAAGCTGGAATCACAATAAACGCACTCACCAACATCACCCCAATCGCCTTAATTGCCACCCCCACCACCAACGCCAGCAAAATAATAAACGCATGACGCTGGGCAGCCACATCAACTCCCCGTGCGATCGCCATTGACTCATTGAGCGTAACCAACATCTGTGTCCGTAGCGTTAACGTAATAAACACCGTTGCAATGACTAATAACACCCCCGAGAGGATTAAATCTGATGGTTGAATCGCCAAAATATCTCCAAACAAGAGATTATTAATTCCCCCTTTGTAGTCCTCCACTTGTGTCAGTAGGATAATGGCGATCGCCAAGAACGAAGAATGCATCATATTGAGCAACGCATCTGTCCACAACTTCGTATGCTCAAATAAATAAATCACCGCTAATGCAAACAATACTGCAAAGGGTAACAACGTCCAAGACGGGTTAATTCCCAGTAAAATCCCCAGACTCAGTCCGAGTAATGCCGAATGTCCTAAAGCATTACTAAAAAAAGCCAACTGTCGCAAAACAGTTAAGCTGCCGAGCAGTCCCCCCATCAAACCAATTAACAGCCCTCCCAATAGCGCTCGCTGCATAAACGGGAACTGAAAGAGTTCAATGACACGGGTCAATTCAGCATCAAAGGTCATGATTTCCCTTACCCCTTCCCCTGTTTATCTCGACAAGAATGCCGATAGGGCACAAAATCCGACCCATAGGTCAACGAAAGATTCTCCGCTGTGAGCGTCACCTGGGGTGTGCCTTGACAATGAATGGTTTGATTAAGGCAAATGACGCGATCGCAACTCTGGCGCACCATATCAATATCATGGGAAATCTGCAAAATCGCCCAGCCATTTTCCTGCTTAAGTTCCTTGAGGAGCTGATAAAACGCCCCCTCACTACGCACATCTAAACCCGCTGGTGCTTCATCCAAAATCAACAGCTTTCGGGGACGCACTAAGCAATAGGCCAACAACACCCGTTTGGTTTCGCCACCCGAAAGGCCACTCAGGGATTGATGCCGCAGATGCCAAGCGTCCACCCGCGAGAGCGCTTCACGAATAGCTCGCTGACGCGCATTGTGACTCTGCCAAGGCAGTTGCCAACCCAAGCGATCCCAACCCAAACCCACCAGCTCTTGTACTGTCATCGGGA
Source organism: Spirulina sp. SIO3F2 (assembly GCA_010672165.1). Lineage (GTDB taxonomy): Bacteria > Cyanobacteriota > Cyanobacteriia > Cyanobacteriales > Spirulinaceae > SIO3F2. The sequence goes on from JAAHHN010000066.1 coordinate 16,151, forward strand.
GGAGACGATCGAACAAAAAACTCTGGGGTAAATAAGCGATCTGCTCTCGAACGCGGGTATCGAGCTTGCCTTGTTTGCTTACCGGTTGACCCAAAACCTGAATCTCGCCTGTCTGACGGGGCAGAATTCCCAGCAATGCCTGGATCAAGGTGCTTTTGCCCGCGCCGTTGGGGCCAACGATCGCTGTATCTGTCCCCTTGAGCAATGAGAACGAAACATTTTCGATCGCAAGTTGACGCTCTCGGTAGACCGTCAGTCCGGTTACCTTGAGCACCTCATCTTGCAACGCTCGTTCATGAACAGCACAACAACTCAAACGTTAACCTCCGGGCATCGATCGATCACATCCATTTTGAAGCCCAACATTTTCTGTAGAAATCATACCTTGTGTCTACTGGACTGAGTTGGAGGCGACCACAGGGGGATTACCCTACAATCATTTTGCATCAATCAGTAAATGCTGCCTCCAGACTCGCCAAATTCTGACGCATTATACGTAAGTACTCCTCTGGAGCATCAGTTGCCCCTGTTTCCAAGGGATCAAACACCACCACCTCGACCCCAAGATCTTGGGCTAAGGCTTGAAATACCTCTTCACCTTGCGGTTCGGTGAGTAGTGCTTTGAGATCTTCCGCCTTTGTCGTTTTGATAACGCGCTTGACATCCTCAGGTGTGGGATTTTCTTCAGGAACATCCACGAGAAACTCCGCGTTCAGACCATAGCTTTGGGCAAAGTACGCTGCAAAGTCGTGGAAAGAAATAAAGGTTTGGCCTTGATAAGGCTGAAGTCGTTCAGTGATTTCTTGATCGAGCGTCTGTAATTCCTCAATAAATGCCGCCGCATTGGCGGTATATGCAGCCTCGCCGTCCGGATCAGCCGCGATCAAACCATCCCGAATATTTTCCACTTGTTCAATGGCGCGTTTCGGATCAAGCCAAATATGGGGGTCAACATCACCATGATGGTGATGGCCATGTCCAGAATGAGCTGCGCCTTCTTTCTCTTCGTCATGATGGTCTTCATGATCAGCATGGGCTTCCGCTTCATGCTCATGATCTTCATGCTCGGAATGGACTGTGCCTTCTTTCTCCTCGTCATGATGGTCTTCATGCTCGGAATGAGCTTCCGCTTCATGCTCATGATCTTCGTGTTCTTTCTCAGCGCCATGATCATGCCCAGACTTAGCATGATCGTCAGTTTCTTCATCTTCATGGTCAGCCAGAGCTACTGTCTCAATGGCTTCACTACTGTCGATAATTACCAGGTCATCATTATCGGCATTCTCAATCAGGTCGTCCAAGAAATACTCAAATTCCAAGCCATTTTGTACCAGCACATCAGCCTCAGCGATCGCTTGCACGTCAGTGGGTTTCGCCTGATAGTCATGGGGACTCACATTGGTGGGCAGTAGTTGCACCACATCAGCCCGATCGCCCGCAACGGCCTGCGTTAACTGAGTGATGGGGAGAAAGGTTGTCACCACTTGTAATTCGTCTGCTGCGGATTCAGCCGTTGATTCAGTCGTGGGCGAGGAGGCGCAGCTACTGAGACCCAGCGCGATCGCTGAAGTGAGGGCAATGGCTGAGCGAGAAAGGAATGGTAAAGTCACTTGTTGAGGCAGCATAAATAAGCTGGTGGCCTGCTTATGAGAATGATTATCATTCTAATTATAGAGTCGTCTTCTCGCAATCAATTCTGATGACAACGTTAAGTTTGCTGGTGTTGCGATCGCGCAATCTCCAACGTGCTGTGGAGTTTTATCGTGCGCTCGGATTACGATTCAACCCCGAACAACATGGTTCCGGGCCAGTTCATTACAGCGCGGATCTCGGTGGGGTTATTGTTGAGTTGTATCCCCTGGCCGCCGATGCACCACCAACCGGCAGCCCCCGCTTGGGGTTTACGGTTGATGAGCTTGATGAAAAACTGCTGACCCTTGAAGCGATGGGGGTAAAGATTGTGACTCAACCCAAGGAAACGGCTTGGGGGAGACGGGCGATCGTCAAAGACTGGGACAATCACACAATCGAGTTGGTTAGTCGTTAGATACCAACATTGTCCTCGGGTTCATCAGAACCGTCGGGGTCAAACTCCAGCGCCCCACTCGAATACAAATCACCGAAAGTTTCAGCCAAATTCGCCACTTGATAAATTGCCGATCGCAAATCACGATCGCTCAAAGTGGAGAGAGGATGAACAAACGTCGCAACAATCGTTCCCCCTTCGGTCATGGCATAGCGAGCATCAAGGGCGGTATCAAAATTCGCGCTCATCATCCGCTGCCATTGCTCATCAGAAAGGTCTTCCGCAGCAACGATCGGGGTAAAGATGCGCATCCGGTCGTAGCGAATGTCGGTGAAGACTAGCAAAGGGCGATCGCCGATGGTGAATTGCCAACGTCCTTGTGCCCCCTGCACATTCTCAGCTTCCTGTTTGAGAATGGCATCCAAACGCTCCAAGGTCATTCGAGATGACTGGGGAATGTTGGGGAGAGCAGGTTGCGGCTCATTCGGCTGCAAATCATCGGCTGAAGGCGGCGAAGACTGAGCGAATCCGGGCAAGCTCACCAGACTGGCAATAACCATACCCCGTACTAAAAGAGAAACTAGGCGCATCACATCCAAACTCAAAATCAACTGTTGACCATCCTGTCGTAACAGTCTGAGAGTCGGATGAACTGGCTTGATGTACCTCTAACTCGCCAACTCTAGCTGATCAATGCGTAACCATATCCCTGGCGTTGGTACATAGAACTTGACAAAGGCATAGTCACCCTCTAAATCTACAATCTCGCCTTTGCTCTCAAAGAGATAATCTGGGAAACGGGTGTCGCTGGCTGTGGCTTCTAGACTGCCTTCAAGCTGAGAGCGTATGGCACGCACAAGTGCCCCTTTTCTAATCTTGCCTGCCATAAATTTCTCTTCGATAAATATCTGATCTAATGACTGTTCTCTATTTTGGCACGAGAGCGCGAAGCGATACAGCCTAAGCCCGATATTCACTCCCATCGGGCATTGTGGCCCCTTTCCATTCCACCCAGGTCAAAATCGCTGTACTTAATTCTGCCCGTACAAGATTGGCTGCACTCAGATTAACTCCAGTCATATTGGTACGAGCGCAATAGGTTTCAATCAACTCAGCCTCACTGAGATCCGCATTCCGGAGATTGGCACGGCTGAGGTCAGTGCGGTTGAGGCGAGACCGCTTGAGGTTGCCTTTTTCCAGTTGAACCCGACTCATTTTGGCATCAATTAACAATGCACCTTCCAGGTTAACCTCACTCATCCGCGCCTCAGTCAACAGCACCCGTTCCATCCGTGCTCCTTTAAGGATGGCACTATCTAGGTTTGCCCCGGTTAAATTCGCTTCGGTCAAAAACGCTCCACTGAGATCCGCCCCACTGAGATTTGCACCCCGCAGATCAGCGTTGCGGAAGTTAACCTCACGCAAATTGGCACCACTCATATTGACCTTGGGTAGATCTGCGCCTTTGAGGTTGGCGGCTTGCAAATCAACGTTACAGAGAATTGCCCCTGCGAGGGTCGAAGAATAAATGCGTTTTTCTTCACGGAGGTTTGCGCCTCGTAGACAAGCCCCTGTGAGGTTGGAGCCGCTGAGATCCGTACCCCGTAAATCCGCTTCAATTAAGTTGGCATCCAGTAAAGTCGCCAAGGTTATGTCTGCGCTGCGCAGATCCGCTCCCTGCAAGCTCGCCCCGTGGAGATCCGCATTATGCAGGTTTGCCCCAGTCATAGAGGCTTGGTTGAGGTTGGCACCACTGAGTCGTGCGCCCGTCAAGTTGCTTTGGGTTAAGCGAGCACGGCTCAAATAGGCAAAGATCAGTGTGGCACTGTGTAAGTCTGAATGGCTTAAATCAATGCCAATGAGATCGGCACCGTGGAGATCAGTCCCACTCAGGTTGATACCGGAGAACTCGGTTTCGCCAGCGTTATAGCGTTGGATCAGGGTTTGGGGATTCATACGGATGGTGTGGTCGCAGCGGCAGCATAGTAAGGTCGCATTGCTTTAACGATCGCTTCGGCTGCTTGCAAGCTATCGTCTGGTGACTCTAATTGCTCAGCAGTTTGGTTGAGCTGTCGCACCAAAGTTTCTAGATCGGTATACGTCTCGTAAAGGGTTTGCAGCAATTGGTCAAAAGGCTGAGTCCGCAAATGGGGCCAATCTTGACCCCGCGTTTCAAAGGTATGGTGCAGCGTGGAGAATGCCACAATTTTCGCCCGCAGGGGATTGGCGTACTTCATGACTTCTAGGCGGACTTCAAAGGCATCATAAACAACTGCTGTAGTAGAGCTACTTTCGGCGGTATTGTCATCACGCTCAATATCAAGGTCTGAATTGAAGTCTGTTTCAGGGGCTGGACTATATTCCGTCTCGACTGCGGTGAGTTCCGGTGGCGGGCTGGGGGACTGATGGGAGACGACAGTATCAGCCTGGGCATCTGCGGGTGTTGGAGAAACGAGGGTGTCGGCCTGAGCAGCAGCAGCTCGTGCCGGGGAAACGGCCGTTTTGAGGTGAGCCGAGTCTAGACTCGCGGGGGAATCTGTAGAGGGGGATGAATAGTCTGTCGGTGGGTCGGTGGGAAGTGGCTCAAGCGCCAGCGGTGGAAGGTCAGAAAGATCGGGAGGGTGAGTGGGGGGCGCTGCGTGATAGAGCAGTTCTAGATGGGAGAGAATGGTTTGGGCGATCGCGCTATATTCGGCTGGACGGCTGACGCTATTCACTACTCGATTCAGTGCTGCCTGCAAGTCACTCTGAATGGGAAACGTATATTGGATTTCTTCAAGGAGGGCGGGTAGATCTAGACTTAACAAAACCTGAGTATTGCTTTCCCAGGCTTGACGACAGGTACACCAGATCATTTTTCGAATCCGAATCACTTCTGCTTCGGCATCGAGATTTTGGGCCAAATGCTCAAACGATAACGTCAGATCGGTATCCTTTGCTTGACCAAGGAACTCGGTATTGTCTGGGGCAAAATTGAATTGGGTCTGTTCCGAGGAATCTTGCTCATCATAGAGGGTGCTCATTTGATTGAGCACGGTCTGCGCAATACGAGCATATTGACTTTGGCGATTGAGCTGTTGCACCACCCCAAAGAGGGCATCGGAGAGCTGCCCAAAGGTTTGATACTTTTGTTGCAATCGGCTCACTAGCTGGTTGAGCGATAAGTTCCGGAGAACTCCCGTATCGTTTTCCCAGCGTCGCTCACAAACACAAAAAAGCAGCTTCCGCACTCGTAGAGTATCTTCGTGCTGCTCTAGAAACTCCGCGATCGTCTCTAACGATGATGTCACCAGCATTGACCCCGCCTATTTTTTATAGACACACCCAATATACTAAAGTATCCCAAAACTGGGGGTAGGGCTAAGAATCTCTCAACAAGATTCGGATTGCATTAGGTGATGACAGTCTGCATCAGCATCTCTGACAACTCAAAGTTAGCCGTTACCGTTTGCACATCGTCCAGGCTCTCTAGTGCATCCATCATCTTGAGTAGCGATCGCGCTTGCTCCGCATCCGTAATTTCGACCGTTGTAGTGGGCAGCCAGCGTAATTCTGCGGCTTGCACCGTAAACCCTGCTGCTTGTAAGACCCGACTGAGGTGATCCAAGTTGCTCACCTCTGTAAATACTTCCGCTCCTGTCTCCTCGGGGTCATCAACGAGTTCATAGCTCTCGGCTCCCCCCTCAAGGGCAACTTCAAGGAGCTGTTCTTCATCGGCGATCACCCCCGTCAGACAAACGACGCCTTGATGCTCAAACATCCAGCCCACACAGCCCGTTTCTCCTAGGTTGCCTCCGTTTTTGTTAAAAGCTGACCGCAGATCGGCAGCGGTTCGCGTCCGTTTTTCCGTGACAGCTTCAATCAAAACGGCTACCCCTCCGACACCATAGCCCTCGTAGCGAATCGACTCATAGTTAAGGGAGTCATCGTTGTAAGTTCCCGCTCCCTTGGCGATCGCGCGATCGATATTGTCGTTGGGAATGCCTGCGGCTTTGGCCTTCTCAATGGCCGTTCTCAATTGAAAATTCCCATCCGGATCAGCAATGCCATTGCGAGCAGCCACAATAATTGCCCGCGAGAGTTGCGCGAAAGTTTTACCCTTCTTGGCATCAACCCGTGCTTTTTGCCGTTTGATATTTGCCCATTTACTATGTCCTGCCATCCGTCTTATCGAGTAATGAGGTCAGCTTCGGTGTCGTTTTGCTATTGAAACATCTTCCTTGACGAGGATTCAAAAGTTGTAGAACTTTGGCACAAATCTTTAGGGCACATTGTCCATTAACCTCAGAAGCCTGACAGGATACGGGATAAAGCACCGGATTAAAAAAATAGGAAAGGGGCTGTACGTCAGTCACAGCAAGACTTTGAAATCAAACTGAGACAGCCTCTAGTACAGAATGGCAGAAATAAGCCATCCATTCAAAATCAACAGAATGCCTGTTGTACAAGCACTTTGAACTTTGAACTCTGACCTCCGCCTCGCGGTACTAGTGCTCTGTCAACTCTAATTTTGTGTTTTGTCTATAAGCAGAACTATTGTCGAGTAAGTGATACGGAAATGGACAACTCACAGTTTTAAGCTTGACGCAGCACTAGTTCCAGGTGACAAGGATGCTTTGGCTGGTGGACACTCCAACAACCCTGCCTCAGGCTCTTGCCCAACCCAATCTCCAGAGCATATGCACAGTTCGTTTGGTATCCAATGTCCATTGCATCCAGATGATAAAGAATGGCTCAAAATCACAATCCTAACGTTAAAAATGGTCAGAAATTAACGGATTCTGCGGTTAAATGGCTGAATATCAGAAAATGCGCTCTTATGATTAGAAGTAAATAAATTTCAAACTGGTATGACTTCAACGTTGCAAGTGCCACTGAGCCGATTGATGCTTGATGGCTCTGAAGGTTTATCCGTCGGCCAAAGAATCACAGGTATGGGTTGAAGTCATCGAAGCATGAAACTATAGAAGTTAAGTCGGAATCATCATCACATTATCCAAATGATAGATATTGAGTGGACCATCATCTGCGCAGGCTTGGTCTTTATGATGCAGGCTGGCTTTATGTGCCTGGAGTCGGGTTTAACCCGTGCGAAAAACAGTATCAATGTTGCCGCGAAGAATCTGGGTGACTTTGGTGTTTCGTTTTTTTTGTTTTGGCTCTTTGGCTATGGCGTGATGTTTGGTTCGTCGTGGTTGGGGGTGCTAGGACGCGATCAGTTTGCAATGCCTTTCGAGCCCGCTGACATGGCTGCTTTCTTTGTCTTTCAAGCTATGTTTTGCAGCACGGCGGCCACGATCATCTCAGGAGCAACCGCTGAACGGCTGCGCTTTGGGGTTTATGTGATGATCACCATGCTCTGTAGCGGTTTAATCTATCCAATTTATGGCCATTGGGCCTGGAATGGCTTGGCGAGCGGTACAGCCCACGGTTGGTTAGGTCAGTTGGGGTTTGTGGATTTTGCGGGCTCAACCGTCGTGCATAGTGTGGGGGGCTGGATATCCTTGGCTGCCCTTATGGTGATCGGAGCGAGAACTGGCCGATTTAAACCCCAGCAAGCGGTGAATTCGTCGGGCTCAAATTTGCCCTTTTCTGTGTTTGGTACACTGCTACTCTATTTTGGCTGGCTGGGCTTCAACGGTGGCAGTACGATGGTGCTGGATGAGACGGTACCACGAATTGTGGGGAACACGCTCCTTGCAGGGAGCACAGGTTTGATCACCGCTGGACTCATTAGCTGGCAATCCTATCGGGTGCCCCGAGTAGAAGCGCTGATCAATGGCACATTGGCGGGATTAGTGGCGATCACGGCGAATTGTCATGCTGTGCCACCGATTTTAGCAGCCGTGATTGGTTCGGTAGGAGGAGCGATCGCGCTTCTTGTTGCCTATGGGCTGGAGCGTTGGCGCATTGATGACGCGGTGGATGCGATCCCCATCCATTTAGGCGCGGGGGCTTGGGGCACAATTGCGGTGGGTCTGTTTGGCGATCCGGCAATTCTGGAGACGGGTCTAGGCCATTGGCAACAGGTTGGGGTGCAATGCCTAGGGGTTGCCGTTGCAGGCCTCTGGTGTTTCGGCGTCACCTACCCTGTGCTCTTCCTGCTCAATCGTGTTGTGCCCCTCCGCGTCACCCCCCAGGAAGAAAAATTGGGTCTCAATATTTCTGAACATCAGGCCAAAACTGAAATCTATGACCTGCTCCAAGGCATGACCACCCAAGCGGACAGCCAGGATTTAAGTCTGCGGCTGCCCGTGGAGGAATTCACCGAGGCCGGCTATATTGCCGAGCGCTATAACCGAGTAATGGATTCCCTGGAGCATCACGCCCAGGAATTGGCTCATTTGAATGCCAATTTGGAACAGACGGTGGCTGAGCGCACTGCGGAACTAGCCCAAGCCAACCAAGACTTACAGGAACTCGATCGCGTCAAAGACCAGGTGGTGGCAAACACATCCACAGAATTGCGCACCCCACTGACCCAAATTATGACCATTGCCCAGTCGTTGCTAGAGGGCACCTATGGGCATTTAGCGAAACCCACCCGAACCAACCTGGCGCTGGTGCTGCAACATGCTGAGCACCTAGAAACGTTAGTGAATGATCTCTTAGATTTTGCCCAGCTTCAGCACCAGACTGTAACTTTACAGTTACAGGCGATAGAAGTGGGGACAATCAGTGAGCAGGTCTTAAAGCTCTGTCAACCGCTGGTAGGATCGAAGCCCCTAAAGCTCTTGAGCCAAATTGAACCGGAATTGCCCTTGGTGTGGATTGATCCCGATCGCTTGCAACAGATGCTCTACCACCTCATGAGTAATGCGATTAAATTCACTGAAGTCGGCAGCATCACCCTCCGGGCTTACCCAGAGGCGAATGAAGTGGCGATCGCCATTGCTGATACGGGCATCGGTATTCCCCCGGATAAGCTCGACCGCATTTTTGAGTCCTTTGAACAAGCTAATGCGGCGATCGCTCGCAATTATGGGGGCACAGGCTTAGGTCTATCGCTGGTTAAACAGTTAGTTGAACATCAAGGGGGCAGCATTACAGTGGAATCTAACCTCGGCATTGGTTCTACTTTCACCCTGCGATTGCCGATCTATATCGACCAAGCTGACGATACCCTAACCATTCCTGCCGGTAATCTCCCAACGCTCCAGGCGGTAGCCGATACCGAGATACTCCAAATTCTCCTAATCGGTGATATCGCACCGCCACCCCAAGAGACGACTTATCATCTCTCCATCGCCACGGATGTCCCAGCAGTACAGCACTGGCTGGCTCAAGGCACGTTACCCAATTTAATTGTGCTCAATGGCCGGTTGGCTGGTCTCTCTGGCTATGGTCTATATCATCAACTGCGGCAATCCCAAAGCGCTCAAGACCTGCCCTTGATTCTGGTGCTGTCGCCAACTGCCGCTGAGCCACTTTATACAAGTTTCGGAGCAGATGATACCGTGACCGATCGCGCTCTATCGGAACGCTTGGCGCAGATCAAACAGCAGTTGCAAGGTCATCAATTGGAGCAAATTTATCGCCGTTTTGTGCCACGTGAGTTTCTAGCTCTGCTCCAACAAGAGCAAGTACAGCAACGCGGCGCTAGCCCAGACACTGAACCGCAGGAGATGTCGGTATTGTTTATGGAGCTGCACAACTTAACAGTTCTGCTCAAACAGCTTGCTCCCGCTGAATTTTTGCGCCAACTGAATGCTGAGTTTTCAGAGTTTGAGGCCTTACTGCTGCAACAGAACGGTGTGATTGACCAATACCTGGATGATGCAATCATCGCGCTGTTTGGTCGTAACCCGGATGATGCTATCAAGGCAGCGATCGCGCTCCTCCACAAATTAGCAGCATTGTCTACTGCTGCTGACTCCTTCCTACAAATGGGTGTTGGTATTAGCCTTGGCAACGTACAACTGGGCAGTCATCTGGGTGATCAACAAACTTTCGAGCGGACTCATACAGGGGTTAATATGGCTTCCCATCTCGCTGGGTTAACCCGAGCCTATGGAACCCCCTTATTGATTTCTGGGCGCACCTATCAAGAGCTTCTGACGCCTGAAGCCTATCATTGTCGATGGCTGGGTCAAACCCAGGTCAAAAATGCATCAGATGCCATTGATTTCTATGAAGTCTATGATGGTGATGCTGAGTTGTTGCGATCGCAGAAACAGCAAATGCAAGCTGCCTTTGAGCAGGCAGTGAGAGCCTATCTGGCGCAGGATTATACGGGAGCGCTTAACCAGTTCCAAGCCTGTCTTGAGCAAGCACCTGGGGATACGGTGAGTCAGATGTATTTAGAACGCTGCCAGAACTTGTTAGCGATCGAGACATAACACTAGACTCACGATTGAGACAGATGGTGTAGTCCCGAAGCGATCGCGCTTATAGCTCACCAAACCCCTTCTTCTTTTTCTTCTTCCGGCGCTTTTTGCTACCACCATGGCCGCGGCTGCCTGGTTGGGGCATGCCTCCCCCACCAAACATGCCACCACCCATTCCGGGCATCCCCATGCCACCCATTCCGGGCATACCACCACCCATCCCAGGCATTCCCATGCCGGGCATCCCCATGCCCATCCCTGAGCCCATCTGCTTCATCATGTTGCGCATTTTGGAGAAGTCAGCAATGAGCTTCGAGACATCTTTAGCGCTGTGGCCTGAACCTTTAGCAATCCGTTCGCGGCGGCTGGGGGATTTTGCCAATAGATCAGGGTCTTTGCGCTCCTGCTTTGTCATGGAGGCGATCATGGCTTCGGTGCGCTTGAGTTGTTCTTCGCCTTTTTTCAAGTCTGCACCGCTGATCTTACCCATCCCCGGAATCATTTTCAGCACTGAACCAAATGACCCCATATTTTTAATCAGGCGCATTTGTTTCACAAAGTCATCGAAGTCAAACCGGGCTTCCATGATCTTTTCTTGCATTTTGGCTACATCAGCGATGTCCACCTCTTCCTGAGCGCGTTCCACAAGCGAGAGGATATCTCCCATATTGAGGATGCGAGAGGCCATGCGATCAGGATAAAAAGGCTGGAGGGCTTCGACTTTCTCGCCCACACCAACGAACTTGATCGGTTGCCCAGAAATACACCGTACTGAGAGGGCTGCCCCACCCCGGCTGTCGCCGTCCATTTTGGTCAGAATTGCACCCGTGATACCGATCTGCTCATGGAAAGTTTGGGTGAGGTTGGCAGCCTCCTGACCCGTCATGGCATCTACGACCAATAAGGTGTCATGGGGCTGCACGGTCTCCTTGATTTGTGCCAGTTCCCCCATCATGTCGGCATCAATCTGGAGGCGACCCGCCGTATCGATGATCACGGTGTCAGCTCCCAACTCTTTGGCATGGGCTACCCCCTGACGGGCAATTTCAACCGGGTTGGCATCTGAGCCCAGCTCGAAGACAGGGACGTTAATCTGTTGACCGAGGGTAATCAGCTGATCAATCGCGGCAGGACGATAGACGTCGGTGGCAACCATCAAGCAACTGCGGTTTTCTTTACGCAGGTGGAGGGCAAGCTTAGCGGTGGCGGTGGTTTTACCGGTTCCTTGGAGACCTGCCATCAAAATAATGGTGGGAGCGGTTTCGGCTTGAGCTAGGGGTACATTGCTCTGCCCCATAATGGCGATCAGTTCATCGTGGACAATTTTGATGAATTGCTGATCAGGTCGGACACCGGAAATGACTTCTGCGCCTAGCGCTTTGCTTTCCACTTCCTTAACGAAGTCGCGCACCACTTGGAGGTTGACATCCGCTTCGAGGAGCGCTCGCTTGACCTCCTTGAGGGCAGGCTTAACATTCGTCTCAGTAATTTTGTCTTGGCCCCGCAGAGACTTCCAGGCGTCTTCAAGGCGATCGGCGAGCGCATCAAACATAGGTTTGAAACAGGTAAATTCTAAAGGTGCAGCAGGGTTGTTATTGTCTTGAGCATTTCATCACCGTCCAAACCAAGACGCAAAAATCCTGGTGTGGTGGGCAATGCCCACCCTACGCGATGCTAGGGCAGTAATGTTTTTCGCACGAACCCAAGCCCTTACCTTAACATTTTGTTGAAAACTCTTGAATTGCCGAGTTTTGTTGCGATGTGCGTCATTAGTTTTATCGATGTCTGATCCAACGTTTAGCTATCCCTGCGATCGCCCCCAAACTGATCCAGAGTCTGGGTTCAGGGACTTCAGCAGATTTGGCAACGGCAGCGATCGCCCCCACCGCATCAATATCTGCCCCTGCTGAAGGGAAACTACGCCCCTGCGACCCCAATACATCGGTTAACCGTACCCAATCAAAGCGAACTGACCGCCCCAGCCCCCAGGCGTCCAGATCAACAGTGCTGGTTGCTCCCGCCACAGTCCCCACCGAGACCCACGTTTGGCCATCATCACTAAGTTCCACCTGGGTTGCTTCGACAGCAGTGCCAATCTCAAAAATCCATAAATCAGGGTCAGGCGTATCCGAACCTGTGAGCCAATGGTCAGTGAATCGCAAAGTCAGGCTGCCCCCATTGCCCAGCGAAACATAGTCACAGCCTCGACAGCGTCGCCGATAGTCCGGCGCACCTAAGGATTGATGGCTGAGACGATAGTCTTGGCCAACCCCTGAGCCTGGCGCATAGTCCATCACCTCAGTCGCAAAGGCGATGGGATGCAGTGGCATCTCTCGGTTGAATTGGGCAGCCTGGGCAGGTTCAACAACAGAATTGCTGGCTGCAATCATCAAGAGGATCATGCCGCCTTGTCGTAGCCTGCTGCTGTTAAACCATTGCGTCAATGGGGTAGCACAATTTTGCGGTGTTGGCTGTGCATTAATTGGCTGGGTTTGAGTTGTTGACGCTGGATACGTTTGCTGAAGCATTTAGAAATAAGCTCACATGAAATTTAGTGCAATTGAATTATTGTATTTTTGATCAATTTGTATTAGAAATCAAGCTCTTGCTAGTACTCGACGGCGGAAGTAAGCCACCTATTCAAAATCCACCCGATATCTGTCATACAGACACTTTGAACTTTGAACTCTGCACTTTGAACTTCCGCCCTTCGGTACCTAGTCTCCTGATGCTCAACTCAGCCGAATTTTGAGCGTCAAGTCAGGAGAATTTGAATTAACCACCGAGATTTATAGAGAAACTAGCCGCAAGTTGAGCACCAATGGCAGTCAGTGGTTAAAATGACAGCTAGTTTTGAGAGTGCCTGACTCTGGACGTGGTATCGTCTACCCTTGAGAGTCTGGCCATCCCGTGGCTGATGAGAGCTATCTATTCAGCAAACTGGGGTGAGGCGATCGCACCTGACTAGCAAAACTATTTTTACTAAAACTATCGTTTGGGTCCACCATCGCGCCTGGCTCAAAAGGGTTTTGACTCCGTGTAATCTGCGCTTTAACGTTTGAAAACAACTGACGATGAACAATCCCCAACGGCTTGGTCTCCTTTTTTGTAAAACAACGCTCTTGTCACTGGCCGTTGCAGGGGCAGGGATTGGAGCGCTCTATGGGATTGCAGTGGGCAACCAAAAGTCCCGGTTAGTCGCTGAAGTCGAGCGTCGTGTGGCGGTGATTACCAAAGCAGCGGAAAACACTGAAGACCCCACCACAATTTTGCAAGCCGTTAAACAAGATTTAGTGGCCAATCCTGTTGCGTCTGATTTGGGAACGCTACTCATTGGGCGAGAGGACAAAATTCTGCTCACTCAACCTGAAGTTAAGTCGCCGCCTCAACAGGCTCTAAGGCGAGCCACTAAAGGGGATTCGGGCTCATCAGGCTCCCCTTGGGATGGTCAGCCGATCGCGGCGTATGATTCGGTTGACTCCCTCGCTTGGGGAATTGTGGCCCAGACTCCCAAGGGAGTGTTTGCACGTCCTTACATCCAAGCAGGGTTTATTGCCACCTTGGCTTCAGTTTTAGCGGGGGCGATCGGTACGGCTATCTATAGCTGGGCGAGTGGAACAGCTTTCCGCAAGCTTCAAGAGAGCGAAAAACAGCATCGCCAGATTGTTGAGAATGCCGCCGAAGGGATTATCACAATCAATAACAATGCGGTCGTAGAAACCTTCAATCAATCGGCCGAGCAAATGTTTGGCTACAGCGCTAAGCAAGTGATTGGCCAAACCATCGACAGTATTATGTTGGCGTTTGCAGAGGGGGAAGTAGAATCGTCCCTCTTTGGCCAGTCTCCTAATCCGACCGTTATCACCAACACGACCCAGATTCAAAAAGTCCCAGCCGCTCCCCTCAGTCCCCTCGTCAGTACCAAGCGGGAATTGATGGGTCAGCGCCAAGATGGCACGATTTTTCCGGTGGAGTTGGCGATTTCACGTCTAAGCCAGGGGGATGCGAAGCGCTTTTTGCTATTGGTGCGGGATGTGAGCGATCGCAAGCAAGTGGAAGACACCTTGCGTAAGCGCACCGAAGAACTAGAGTTGCGAGTTGAAGAGCGTACTAACCAACTCACTCACCTCAACGAAGAATTGCTCCATGAGATCGCTGAGCGCAACAATGCCGAAGAAACCCTTCAAGAAACCGAAAAGCGCTTCCGAACCTTATTTAATCAAGCGGAAGTGGGCATTATCCAAACCACAAAAACGGGTCAGTTTGTCAAAGTCAATCCGCGTTTTGTGGAGTTAACTGGGTATAGCGAAGAGCACCTCAAGGAACGAACGTTTCAAGATCTGACCAACCCTGAAGATTTGGGTCATGTGGTGACCCAGTTCCGGCAACTACTGGCTAAAGAAATTAGTGAACTCTCTGTCGAACATCGCTTTGTCCGAGCGGATGGTTCGATGGTGTGGGTGCAGATGAGTGGCTCTGTGGTCTGGGATTTAGTCGGCGAGGTGGAATATTTTATGGGTGTAGTGGCTGATATTAGCGATCGCATCACGACCAAAGGCCATCTTGTCGCCTCTGAATCCACGCTCAATAGCTTCTTCAACAGTACCAATGCCATGATGGGGGTTGTGGAAGTAGTGGACGATGATATCCGCCATGTCTCGGATAATGCCGCTGCTAGCGACTTTTTCCGACTCTCCCCGGTAACAATGCGTAACCAACTCGCCAGTGCCCTCGGTGTTCCGGCTGAGATTCGCCGGGACTGGGTTGACCGTTGTCTAGAAAGTGCTCGTAAAGGCGGGCCAGTCGCCTTTACTTATGGGTATGAGCCAGACTTTGACAATGGTCAGCGGGGCATGCGCTGGTTCAGCGCAACTGTTGCGCCGATTCCGGGTCAACAGCAGTTTGCTTATACAGTGATGGACATTACTGAGCAACGTCAGCAGG
>JAAHHN010000067.1 GCA_010672165.1 Spirulina sp. SIO3F2
TTACAAAATCAGATGGCAGTGGCCCTCGGTGGTCGCGTTGCAGAAGAAATTATCTTCGGCACGGAAGAAGTAACCACAGGTGCTTCAAATGACCTGCAACAGGTAGCTCGGGTAGCCCGCCAGATGGTAACTCGCTTTGGCATGAGTGAGCAGTTGGGTCCCGTCGCTTTGGGCCGTCAGTCTGGCAATGTGTTCCTCGGCCGCGATATCGCGTCTGACCGCGACTTTTCTGATGAAACGGCAGCGCTGATTGATGAGGAAGTTCGTTCCTTGGTGGATAAGGCCTACGAACGCGCCACTCAAGTATTGCAAGACAACCGCAATATTCTGGATCAACTAGCCAAAATGCTGGTGGAGAAAGAAACAGTAGACTCGGACGAGCTACAAAATCTACTCAATACGAGCGATGTGAAGATGGCGGCGTTTGCATAGACCCATGCTGGATTAATTCATCGAAGCTAAAAGGGAGTTGCGCGATGCAACTCCCTTTTTTTGTTTGACCCTGTTTGGGTCTTGAATGGATATTGATCCCAATCGCTAATAGCGGGGCACTAGCTCTAAAAATGCCAGATTTTAACTGGGATGGGATTTAAAATAAATCGGGACAATACATCCTCTGTAGTCACTACAAAATCTGTGAGAGAAACTGCTTCGTGCGATCGTGCTGGGGATTATTGAAAAACTCATTCGGCGTCGCTTCTTCGACCAGTTCGCCATCCGCCATCAATACCACGCGATCGGCCACCTCCCGAGCAAAGCCTACTTCATGGGTGACACAAGCCATCGTCATGCCATCATTGGCCAGGGAGCGCATTGTATCGAGCACCTCCCGTACCATCTCAGGGTCAAGGGCCGAAGTCGGTTCATCAAAGAGCATGATCTTCGGTTGCATGGCCAGCGCCCGAGCGATCGCCACCCGTTGCTGCTGTCCTCCCGAGAGCTGCCCTGGATATTTTCGGGCTTGCTCCAGGATGCCCACTTTTTCAAGTAATTGCATTGCCAGGGCCTCCGCATCAGTTTTCTTCCGTCGCCGTACCCAAATCGGGGCCAAGGTGACATTCTGGAGCACTGTCAGGTGAGGGAAGAGGTTAAATTGCTGAAACACCATGCCCACCTCACTTCGGATCGCATCAATATTTTTGAGATCATGAGACAGTTCAATGCCATCGACCATAATACTGCCCTGTTGATAGGGTTCCAGGGCATTGAAGGTGCGGATAAATGTCGATTTCCCTGACCCTGAGGGGCCCATGATCACCACAACTTCACCCTTATTGATCGTTAGGCTCACCCCCCGCAACACATGGAATTGGTTACTGGTATACCATTTGTGGACATCCTGGGCCACAATCATGGGTTCCTGACCATTACTCGGTGCGGCATTGTCATCATGAGTCGCATCGACAGTGGGCTGGCCGTTCATTGAGGGGTCTCCTGACATTGATAACAGGGTTGATCAAAATATATTTCACCGAACATTCTAATCGTTAATCTATGGCCAACACCCACTCGCGCGATATTTCCCACCGGCAGCCTTGACCCAATGGGGCAACATTACATACGCCCAAGCCTGGCCCAGCGATCGCTGGGTCGGGTCGAACATAGGGAGACGCTGGCGTTGATATTCATTGTCTTCCGGCGATCGCTGGGGGTCAAAGTCTTCCAGTTCATCTAGCTGGGGTAGAATTTCTGCATCCACAAAGGTGAGCAGATGTCCCCATACCCGGTTGTTGTGGAGATTACGGACAGCGGCATTGCCCCCAACCACTAGGGCTGGATAGCCCGTCGGCAACACATAAAGCTGACCAAAAGTATAGGCTGCCTGCACCTGTTGCACGCGATCGCCACAGTAAGCAGCATAATTAGCCTGGCCAGGCTGGAGTGTACCATAAACAAAAACTCGAACCATAGAAACAGACAAGAGGGATCTTAGGGTATAACTATACCTAACCGTGCCGATTTAACGCTTGTAACGTGCAGACGCCTCAGTTCCCAGAATGCAATCATCTCACCATTAAATCGCTGTTTCGCTACAGCGACCAAGACCTACTTACGCTGTTTCAACGTTATCCAGAACAGGGAAAATATTTTGTCGCGCTCTTCTGCCGTTACAATCCCATTGTTTATACCTTGATTGCCCATTCAGCGCGATCGCCCGTTCAAGGCGAGTATTTATTCGCGCTCACCTGGCGGCATGCCTTCTACGAAATGCGGACGTTGGAGTTGCGTGGCCAAGCTTCTGAGCATGTAAGTTCATTCCAAAATTGGCTAATCAATGTAACAGCTATGTGTATTAATCAGGTTGAGCTGCCACCGGTTGAAACCATTACCTACAACTTGGAATCCGCCTCCCCCCCCCTCTGGTGCTATCTAGAGCAAGCTCTTGATCGCCTCCCCCCCATCGTGCGGCTGATTTTGATTATGGCCAAGACATTTAAGTGGAGTCCAACCCGGATTGCTGCCTATTTGCAAGCAGAAGGTGACATGATTTCTCCCGCTCAGGTACAAGACTACCTGAACCAGAGCTACACCATGCTGACCACCAATCTTCCGGAAGATATCCGTGCGATTTACCTTGGTGAGGATGAAGCCACAGCCCAGATGTTAGCAAACGTTGAGGGAGAAACAGCATTGGCATTAAGTGACTAGCACACGGGGACATGCCTTTGTAAAAGAGCGATGTCCACCTCTAAGCCTGCCGATTGTTCGTTCCAGATATCTGCCGTTGTCCTTATTTTTGAAGTCATTCATCTGAGCGATATGCTGCCCATCATTGCGATCGAACATCTGGATCACGCCTTTGGAAGAGGGACATTGCGCAAACAGATTTTGTTTGATATCAACTTCACCATGATGCCGGGTGAAGTCATCATCCTCAAAGGGCCATCGGGCTCCGGCAAAACGACCCTCTTAACCTTGATGGGGGGGTTGCGATCGGCGCAGAACGGCAGTCTTAAGGTTCTGGATCAAGAAATTGTTGGCCTTCCCCAGCGTCGCTTAGTCAAAATGCGGCGTAAGATTGGCTATATTTTCCAAGGGCATAATCTGCTGAACTCGCTCACCGCACGACAAAATGTGCAAATGGCCGCTGAGCTACAACAACTTAGCAATGCTGAGGTGAAACAGCGTTCGGTGGCTATGCTCGAAGCGGTGGGCTTAATCGATCATCTCGATTATTATCCCGCTCACCTTTCCGGTGGCCAAAAGCAACGGGTGGCGATCGCCCGCGCTTTAGCTGGCTACCCCAAGCTTATTCTGGCTGATGAGCCCACAGCAGCACTTGACAGTAAGTCGGGTCGAGCCGTGGTGGAGTTGATGCGCAGTCTTTCCAAGGAGCAGGGCTGCACCAGTTTAATTGTCACTCACGATAATCGAATCTTGGATGTAGCTGATCGCTTGGTTCATCTGGAGGATGGTCGATTGAGTGAGGCGCAGTTGCCAACAATTGTGGCATCTTAATGAACAGAAAAAGACCAGCAAAATTTGCTGGTTTAGTCTATCAAGAGTCACATCTAAAGAGGTGATGTTAATGAAGCGAAGCGTCACACAACATAAATCGAATGCGGCCACGCCTTACCGCCCGCAACAGGCGATCGATCGCGCGGTGTTCGTCTTCAGACAAATTTTCACTGAGCAAAGCCGCCATCAAACCAAAGCGATCGCCACAGGTGAGGATTTGGGTTTGGGCCGAATCAGCCAGGATAGCGGCGATCGCCCCAGGCAAAAGAGTAAGCTGAATCATGGCAGAAAAACGGTGAACTCTCAACACTCTAATCATCGCGTTTTTCTAGGTTGGCTCCTGTGATGGGATGACCGCCTGACTTGTGAACGTTGTGGGGTCATGGGTTGATGGGCGTACAGGTTGTGAGGGACTTGAGTGGGAGAAAAGACGCGATCGCAAACCGCCCTTAGTGTGAGCTAAATCACGAGGCACAATCCCGATTTGCCACCGAGCCATCCGGCAACTGGGTTCGACAAAGTCGCGCGGCTTGAATGCTATCGCGGCGCACCAAAGCCCCTCGCAGATCCGCACTCTCCAGATTGGTGTTCTGGAGAATTGCGCCATCCAGGTTAACGCCAATCAAGGATGTGGTTTCCAGTGTTGCATTGGTGAAATTAGCCCCCCGTAAGTC
Organism: Spirulina sp. SIO3F2; assembly: GCA_010672165.1. Lineage (GTDB taxonomy): Bacteria > Cyanobacteriota > Cyanobacteriia > Cyanobacteriales > Spirulinaceae > SIO3F2. The sequence goes on from JAAHHN010000067.1 coordinate 4,134, forward strand.
TGCACCCATCAGATCAGCATCGGTGAGATCAGCATCGGTGAGGTTAGCTCGAACCAGGCCCGCATTCCGAAAGTTGGCGTTTTTAAGCGTGGCTTCAACCAAGTTCGTCTCTACCAAGTTCGCTTGCACAAGGATGGCATCGGTGAGATCCACATTTTGCAGATTCGAGCCGCGTAGGTTGGCTTGCACCAACACGGCCTTTTGCAAATCTTCGTCTTGGAGGTCGGCTGAGCGGAGATTACAGCGGCTACAAACCCCCACTTTCAACAGGCGTTCGAGATCAACTTCTTGAAATGCCAGAGCTGGTATTGCTGCGATCCAGGGGAGTGCCACGACTGTCAATAAAACCCCTGTAATCAGTTTGTTTTGTGTTTGCCCCATGACCACTACCAGGAAACTGTAGATTAGTTCAATTTTAGGGCGCGTCATCAGTGAACACCAAAAACCTTATGGGAAAAGCTATAGAGTGCACGAATGACTCAAAAAACAGAAAAAGGGGAGGTAAGCCAGTTATAGCAATGGTTTGAGAACGACCTGATGACAGCCCCTAGTCATCGAATGATTCTGAAAGAAATTAGACAAAAATTTCAAAATTCTGACAACGTTAAGTTCGTGGGTATTGCTTTCCCACTTTCTACTGGATACCCAAATCCTACGGTGCAATGATCTGCTCAACTGCGATCGCTACCTCCGGAAATGCCACCGGCCGAATCTCACCATCAGTCAACGTTACTTTTGAGCGATAATCTCCAGCGTGGGGATCTCGAAATACGATCAATTCCCGTCGCGCTAAGTTCACCAGCCAATATTCTTGAATCCCCGCCTCAGCATAGATCTGATACTTAATGGTTTGGTCTTTAACTAAGCTGGTTTGGGCATATTCAATTACCCAGAATACATTTTCTGGATAGGGATGATGCTGTAAATATTCCCGCCCTCGGCGCTCAACAATGGCAATATCTGGTTCCGGTTCTGAGTCATTGGGGAGGGTGAGGGGCTTCTCCACGCTCACCAATGCCCGCTGACCCAATAGACGGAACGGACTAGATAGTCAGCGGCGGTACGGCTGTAATAAGCATCAGGTTCACCTTCCGATGCCATTTCGACAATTTCCCCCTTGAGTAATTCCACCGCGCGATCGTCAAGCAAACCCGTCTGGATCATTTGGTGATAGTCTGCAATTGTCCACTTGGCGATTGTCAGGGTCATGGGCGTTCAGTCTAGAACAGAGCGTACTGTTAGCATATCGCAGCGAACTCCTCCCAAGCCTGGAGCAACGTGCTATCGTAGCCAAGGCACACCTGAACTATTGGCAAAATTGTGACCTCCACCCTTTGGGCGAATGTTTTGGTTGATTGCCCCGGCATTACCGATGTTCTCACCTACGTTGTGCCTTCCGAGTTAACGGTGCAACCAGGAGATGTGGTGCAAGTGCCTGTCGGATCGCGCACGATGAGCGGCATTGTGGCGCGGCGGCTGACTGCCTTGCCAGATGGGCTACGAGGGGTCAGAGTGAAGCCGATTGCGGTCATTGTGGCCCCCCAGTTTCTGCCTGCGGACTACCTAGAACTGTTGGTGCAGGTGGCGGACTACTACTATGCGCCACTGGTGCGAGTGGTGCAAACGGCACTGCCATCGGGTCTGTTGCAGCGATCGCAACATCGTATTCGGCTTCGGGTAAATCTCATCCCCACTGGCTGGGAGGTATTTTGCTCAGACGCAGCTCAACACCTCATCGCCCAGCTTAAGCAAAATCTGGCCGAGGGCTACACGATCGCCTATCTTAAACAACAGTTGCCCCAAGCCCAGCGAGCCATCCAAGAACTGAGCAAGCGGGACTGGCTGGAGCAATATTATGTCATTCCACCACCGCCCCGACCCCAACGCCAACAAGCGGTCACACTGCTGAACAGCAACCCACCTCAGGCTAAACTCAGCGCCCGCCAGCAAGAGGTACTGCAAGTTCTGCAACAACAGGATGGGCAAATGTGGGTGCAGGATTTTCTCAAACTGGCCAAGACCACCAAGCCGACTCTAGAACGCCTTGCTGACCTGGGATGTGTGGTCATCAGCTATGAGGAACGCCTACGCCTTGGAGAGACGATCGTGGTACAGCCCGATCAACCCAAAACCCTCACGAACGACCAAGCCTATGCTATTGAACAAATTAACCAGACTCAGGGCACAAGCACAATTTTGCTGCATGGGGTGACAGGTTCTGGCAAAACCGAGGTTTATCTGCAAGCGATCGCCCCCTGCCTAGAACAGGGCCAGTCAGCGCTGGTGCTTGTGCCCGAGATTGGTTTGACGCCCCAACTTACCGATCGCTTTCGGGCCCGCTTTGGCGATCGCGTCCGGATTTACCACAGTGAACTCTCGACAGGAGAACGCTACGACAGTTGGCGCTGGGCTCTGACGGGGGAGCCACAGGTTGTGATTGGGACGCGATCGGCGGTATTTGTGCCGCTACCGAATTTGGGCTTAATTGTCCTAGATGAAGAGCATGACCATAGCTTCAAAGAAAGCCAACGCACACCGACGTATCATGCCCGCACTGTGGCCGAGTGGCGATCGCAACGGTCTAACTGTCCTTTAATCCTTGGTTCGGCCACCCCCGCTCTGGAAACCTGGCAGCAGGCTCGTGAACAGAGCCTGCAATATCTCACCTTGCCCCACCGAATCGCTTATCGACCGTTGCCAGATGTGGAAGTAGTCGATATGCGGCGGGAACTGAAAAACGGTAATCGTTCGATGTTTAGCGAACCGTTGCAAACGGCGTTGGAGCCGTTGCGCGATCGCGGTGAAAAAGCAATTCTCTTTATTCCACGCCGGGGCCACAGCACCTTCGTGCAATGCCGCAGCTGTGGCTACACCCTCGAATGCCCGGATTGTGATGTTTCCCTTTCATATCACTACGCCCAAAACCAGAAAACGCCTCTGCTCCGCTGCCATTATTGCAATCATGTGGCCCGTCAGCCCCGCCTGTGTCCGGATTGTCAATCGCCTTATCTCAAGTTTTTTGGCACAGGAACTCAGCAGGTAGAGCAGGCGATCGCCGCTCAGTTCCCTCATTTGCGGGTGATTCGTTTCGACAGCGATACCACCCGTCGTAAAGGTCAACATCGTCAACTCTTGGCTCAATTTGCCCAAGGGGAAGCGGATATTTTATTAGGAACCCAAATGCTTACCAAAGGGATTGATATTGCGGATGTTACCGTAGTGGGAATTCTGGCAGCGGATGGATTATTGAAGATGTCGAGCTATCGGGCTGGGGAGCGAGCTTTTCAAACCCTAACCCAGGTGGCAGGTCGGGCGGGACGAGGTGAGCGATCAGGTTTAGTTATTCTGCAAACCTATGGCCCGGAACAACTGTTAATCGAGGCGATCCGTGCCCATGACTACGGCCATCTCTGCCAGCTCACATTGCCTGAACGCCGTGAACAAAGCTATCCACCCTATTCCCGTTTGGTTTTGTTGCAAATCAGCGGACTGGACGAGGGGGATGTGCAGCAAGCTGCCCAGCTCCTTGCCCAAGCGGCTCAAAATTTACTCCCCCCCTCAGGCAAAATTCTGGGGCCTGCACCGGCTCTGATTATGCGTATTCAGCGACGATATCGTTGGCAGGTGTTGCTGAAGCTCCCTCGGAGAAAGATGTGGCCGGATTTATCACAGTTGTATGACCTCTGCCCCCAGTCGGTCAGTTTATTAATTAATGTTGATCCGTTGGAAGTAGGCTAATAAGGGAGGCAGAAGCAAAAGGTATCGTCTAAACTTAAATGGATAATCACTCAATGTGGGCTGTAGCTACTCTGTTAACCTGTTTTTGCTAACTCTGGGGATAAACACTGAGCGATCCCCTGATTTTTGATTACGCTCACATTCTAAATTGTGAGGCACAGTCTAGCCATGTCTTCCCGTCTAACTACCGTTATGCTGCTTTTAGTTAGTCCCCTGCTCCTTGCTTGTGGGACTTGGGGTGAGTTGTGGATTTCCGGAGAGGATGAACAGCAAGCATTGCTGACGATTTGCGATCCTGATGATGAAATTCCTTCCAAAATGGCCAGTTGTAATCAACTAAAGTCCCGTCTGGACAGTGGCGAGACGCTTGTGGTTCAAGAGGGGTGGTTTAACTTTTTTTTAGCCCAAGGAGATTTATTGTGGAATGCCCAAAAGTGGCGATCGCAAATGGGAGATGGCGCACTGGTCAATCGCATCATACCGGGCTCAGACGGGCAATGGATAGTTGAAATGTGGCTCTTGCAAGATCAAGCTTTACACCCAATCACGGATGTTTTTCCCTACCGCTCGAAAGAGTTTTGGGAAATTCTTGATGTTTCGATCTTTACTGATGCAATTTATAGCGAAGCAGTGATTGCTGCATCTGTTCGCATTCCTGTCGATAACGATAGTGGCATAGATAATGATTTACGGGATGACTTTCCAAAGTCTCAAGTTCTACTGGAGCTGTTTAATGGCAATCATCTCGTTTTTACGGGTTCGATAGAAGTCAATGTAAGGATTACTCGGTCTTGTGTAGCAGGACTAGAAGATGTTTTTGGTCAAGCGCTGACGATTGATTAATTATTTAAACTTAGTTTGTTACATACTAATCACTCAGTTCAAAACTCACATGGCTCTAAAAATTCTAGCCAAAACTGCTCATTCTGGTAACTGGCATGGAAATTCATTCCAGTCAATGAAGAAAGCAGCTCATAGTTATCATAACCGCAACCTAAAACGAGTTCATGGAATTCAGTCAGATCTTGGTTGCCGAAAAGTATTTTCCAAAAGATATTTGAGATTTTAGGACATTGCCTAATTGTCGTAAATGCAAGGCTGTTTCATTCTAAATTCCAGTTTTTTTCGAATTGACGAGGATACTGGGTTTCAGCCTTCTGAAATTTAGACTTTGCCGCCATGTCGCTAGATTTATTGAGCCTAAAGTAACGTGTTTTCGTTGATACACAGAATGTCAATTATTAGAATAAATTTCCCCTGGATGGATACCCAGTTTAATTATCAAGAGCAAAATAACTTGATCTGCTCATTTGTAATATTATCAACAAATGTATATATTATTGGATCATATCGATCAAGAGATGTATCTAAAATAAGCTCCTGTGCGCGAGTAACTCTCATTGAATAAACCAAGGCGATTTTGAAGTTGTATTTTAATATAAAACTATCGCTAACGGGATAATAGGACATAATATTCCACCTAGAGTTTTTGAGTTTATTCTCTCTCAGGAATAAATGAATTTCACAAAAATCAAAAAATTCTTCGTGCAAATAATTTAGAGCTTGTTTTTTTGTCTCATAAGATTCCACAGCAGAAAATTTTATTAAAGGAGCCAATACAATATCCAATAAATAAAAAATAGGTGCCATGAAAACGGAAAAAGCATTTTCTTCTTCCTGATCTTCTATTTGGGCATCTTTAAGATGCACTAAAAACTCCTCTCGAATATCTTTTGCTCTCATGCTCTTGACTACATGAAAAGCAAAAATATTTTCTCCTGCTCCAGAATAAAATGAATTATCGATCTGCTTCTGCGGTTCATTTAGCTTCTTGAGTCTAGATATCCAGACTGGAGGCAACTTTTGTATTTTATTTAGTACTATTAATAAATAGCGAGTTGACTGATCATTGATCAAGATTTCAATCAAACTCCTAGGATTATTCGTGGATTGATTAAGAGTCCAGAGTGTTTCAAGATCGCGTTCAACTTTTTGCTGTTTCCTGTTTATCTGATTGATAAATATATTGGCCACTAAGATTTTTTGCAACTCTAACAGTTCAACGCCCATACCAGCATTGGGACTGTCAGAGTTGTAGTAGAAAGAAAGTCTTTTCTCAAACGTCGGAATCTCTTCTTTCAGGATTTCGTGGATCTCATCAAATACTTTTTCTTTATCTTCTGTATAAATCTGCAACTTTTTTGGAGGAAGCTCAATATCATTAGAATTCACTTTGTATTGTCGTTCGAGATAAGTGTTAATAGTGGAAGTAAGCTCATTCAAACGTTGTTTTTCTATGACATTTACATCGATATCAATTGGATGCGCTTCTTCATGATTCCACTCAATAAGCTTTAATCCAAAATTTTTGGTTCCGATTTCTTGGAGTCGATAAGCTGTCTCATTGTAGTCACTCTTTAGGACATCTGACCACTCCTCTTCAATCTCTCTTTTGACTTGGGCAACATAATAGTCGGCAACTAAATTCCCCACAGTAACCCAGAGCAGTAATAGAGCACCAAAACCAATCAAAACTCGTTGTCCGACTAATTTGATTCTTTTTTTCTTTTTCTTCAAGTTTTGATCCGCTCGAATACGCTTATGATGTACCTGCATCTTGGGCAATGATTTTTGAGTAACACGAGGCTTGATATTGGCAATCTGCCCTAAATTACTATCTGGAGATGCGATTGCAGGTTCCTCTGCTATTAACTCAGGTTCTAAAAACTCCTGAGTGATGGTAGAAATTGAGTCATGGAGTAGCTGATAGTTGTGTTGGGCAATGAGTTGGCGAAGTTGTGCCAAGATTTCATCTTTGTCAGTGTCAGCTTCTTTTAACGCTATCTTTATGATAGAAAAAGAGTGTTGGGCTGCCCATTGTTGCACTTTAGCTGATGAACTCAGCAATAAATTCTGGCAGGCTGTGAGGGATTTATGATAGTGATGAGTTGCTGCATAGGCCTGCATCAACCCCATCTGAGCTCGGTAATAGGATGACTGGTGAGATTGAGAAGATGCAGCACAAGAAGCCTCTAGCTGTTTAATAGCCACAGCGTAATTTTTTCGTTTCAATGCAGCAAGACCAGCCTCTAAAGATGACATAGGTGTGTTGCCTGAATATTTCAAGGTCTACATTATAGAAGTGGTCTCATCACACAACAAACATCCTATAGGAACCGTAATATTGGTGAACAGTAATGATAATCGCCTCATTGAGGAATTAGCAGCGATCGCATTCCAGGGCTGTTTTATTCTAACCACCAGTTTTTTATGCATTGACGAAAATACTGGATTTCAGACTTCTAAAGTTTAGGCTTTGCCACCGTATCGTTAGATTTATTGAGCCTGAAATAGCGTGTTTTCATTGATGCACAGAATGTTAATCATTAGAATGAAATGCCCTTGGTCGTAAATGAGTAGAATTCAAGACTGGCGACTAAATCATCTTCAATGCAAATAAAGGGATGTATTTGTGGGAGCTTTTTGGACTGGAAAATGATAGCCAAAAACGAAATATCAATCAGTTTATATTTTCGATAAGCATCAGATGGGGGAGAAAAACCGTAAAGGCTAGGGATTCTACTTCTCACCCACATGGCTGTGCATTGCTGAACACTGTATTGCCCGATATAGTCTCCTGAGAATAGCTTGGAAAACTCATCAAATTTGGGGCAGATTTGATCAAAATGATAACCATTTTTCTCCATGTATCGCACGAGGGAGTGTTTTAAGGAAAACCCACTACTGGCTTGGGCTGGAAATAGCTCGTAGAAAGCAGGGATGAACATAACGCCATCCATAAAGGCCGGTTCCCCCGCGATCGCGTACAGCGCTAATTGGTCAAACGAAACACCAGACATATTAGTGAATGGGTTGTGAAATAACCTTGAACAGAATGGTACAAGATTATTCATTGATTTTCAAGTCAGGTTCTGGGAAATCAGACTTCCCCAAGTTAACTGGCGACAAGTTGCGATCGCGGCCAACTTGTCTTCCCTGCCTAGACAATCTGAAGACAGGGGAGTTGCTGAACCATACGGCAATTAAGATGCATTTATTCCTGCACCGATACGCTCATTCCCGATGCCGAATCTAAGACGCTGTAGATTCAGACTTCTCATCAGCAGCGTTTTCAGTAGACTCCGTTGCTTCTGCCTGCTCCGCCGCTGGGTCGGGTTCAAGCTGAGCTTGCATCTTCACCGCATCCTCAATTTGGCTGACCTCTTGCTGGAACTCATTTTTGAATTCGTTGGTGGCATCCTGGAAGCCCCGGATCGCCTTACCCAAGCTCCGGCCAATTTCCGGCAGTTTCTTGGGCCCAAAAATGAGCAGGCCGACGATAAAGATAAGCACCATCTCAGGTAAACCGATGCCAAAAAAATTCATATCCTTAAATAATTCCTTCTGTGTTGTTATCTACGATAGGGCGATCGCCGATTGCTCAGCATCCAACAGCCCCCATTATGCTGTTAGCCTACATTATCGTTCACCCATCACTTACGCCATCGAATACTTGAGCAACTGTCATCAGACCACATTAATCCTGCGCGAAGCCAGAAAAAAACCCGGCTAAACCGGGTAATGAATGGGGTTGACTTAGTTGGAACTAAGTCAGGAGGGGAAATTATTGAAGCGGAATGAGCAATCCAGGCTTAGAGTCCAGGATCACTCCAATCCACATCAAAGGTGTTGAGTAGAATATCAGCGTTATAAATTTGCAGAATGATTAAAAGGAAAACCAGGAACAGGACCATAAAGATCCCCATCACAAAGGTAGTTCCCCAGCCAGGGGAAACTTTGCCGTATTCCGAATTAAGGGGCTTTAGGCGATCGCCCAACCAGGTGCGCTGTGCCATAGATGAATCTCAACCAAGCGTTTGTTAATGTTCTTTGACCTACTCCTTTGTTTAGAAAACAAGGGATTTAAGGCTCAAACAGTGACAGCAGGCAGAGCCTGTCTTACGCCGCCTCACCTTAAATGGCTGAGGCCCCAGCCATATCGTTCAGCATTATACGCTGTTGTCGCTGAATAAATTCAGCGCTTTGCTTACACCCCTAATTGGGAAAAGCAGGAGCTTAATGCTTCACGTATCGTAATATTATAGGACTATCGGCAACACAATTTACTTTTTGTAATGGAATCCACAACGATCTTCGTAATTGGCATCGGTGCATTGGTGATCGCAGCCACTGCCTACTCTGTTTATGTTTCTTTTGGTGCGCCCTCTGCGGAATTGAGTGACCCCTTTGAGGATCATGAAGACTAGTACTGCGAGGCGGAGTTCAGGGTTCAAAGTGCAGAGTTCAAAGTGCTTGTACAACAGGCATTCTGTAAATTCTGAATGGATGGCTTATTTCTGCCGTTCTGTAATAGGCATCTTCCCAGAAGAAATAGTTCAGGCATAGTGTCTATCGCCTGATAGTGGGAAAAATGCCTATGCTACAGATACCTTAGACGGCTGCTTGTAGCACGGGCGTCCTGACTGCTCTAAAGTATTGCTCTGAAAAGAAATTCTCATTAAAGTGCAGAGCTGGTTGATGCTTAAAGCTCATCCTCATGCACAATCGTCAAACTTCCGAGCTAAATTTGCAGAATAATCTCAAGCGTCACTGCCAATGGGGTATATGCCAAAGGGAAAAAGCTGGATGGGTCGATGGGTACTCCTAATCTTCCTGATGGGAGCGATCGCGGCGTGCACCTCCTCAGAAACAGTTGAGGCAGATAATGCTTCGGACTCAACTGAACATTCCACTACCGCCAAGCCAACTCAGCAACAGGGCTCACTCCCAACTGCGCCCGTCAATTCCACCACAACAGTCCCAAAACTTTCTGTTGACCAGTCACCATGGAAAACCATCAATGGTAATGGTGTGCGTTTAGATGTACCAGGAGCTTATGAAGGGGGCAACCCGAGCACAGAATACGACGCGTTGGTGACCAAGCTTCAGGCGATCGATCCTAAATATGCCCAACGCTTAGAGGCGATCGCGGATAATCCAGAGGTGAGTGCTCTCCTCGCCTTTGATATGCAAGATCGAGATAGTGATTTTCTGACGAGCGTTAATATTGCCACGGAAGCGATCGCAGCCAATGTCACCCTCGAAGACTACGTCCAAACCGCCAGTCGGCAACTCGCTAAAGCCTATGATATTCAATCCCAAAGTGTCATTCCGGTGGGGTCTTATCGGGCGGGGCAAATTGTGGGCACAATTGAAAATAACAACACCCTCTTCAAGCAACTGTTCTATATGATTCCCCATCAAGGGCGGATGTGGATTGTCACCTACAGCACTGGAGCTGAAGCTTTTGAAACCCGGCTCAACGAATTTACCCAAAGCATCCAGACAATTCAGCTTGCTCCTTAAATCGGGATAATCCAGCACGTCACGATGGGAATCGATATGATGTCAGTTGATCGCTGGGGTTAGAATACCGCCGATGCAGCTAAAGAACGTCATCATTGTCCACAAAGCGGGTCATGCCCAAAGTGCAGCCTACGCTGCCGATTGTGCGCGTCAGCTTCAAGCGCTGGGTGCTGAAGTTTTGCTCGGGCCCAGTGGCATTAAAGACAATCCCTATCCGGTTTTTCTGGCCTCCCTGACCCAAAAAATTGATCTGGCGGTGGTGCTTGGGGGAGATGGTACGGCCCTAGCGGCAGCACGTCATTTAGCCCCAGCGGGAATTCCCATCCTGACCGTGAATGTGGGTGGGCATTTGGGTTTTTTGACCGAACCCATTGAAGCGTTTAAAGATACTGAACAGGTATGGCAACGGCTCCTGGATGATCGCTATGCGGTACAGCGTCGGATGATGTTGCAGGCTTATTTGCTCGAAGGCGATCGCTTCAAACCCGAACCCGCTAGCGATCGCTTTTTGTGTCTCAATGAGATTTGTATTAAGCCCGCCAGCGTTGAGCGCATGCCCACATCTCTGCTGGAAATGGAGGTGGATGGCGAGATTGTGGATCAATATCACGGTGATGGGCTAATTGTTTCAACACCGACAGGTTCAACTTGCTACAACGCTTCAGCTAATGGCCCGATTATTCACGCGGGGATGGAGGCGATCGCGGTCACGTCGATTTGTCCGTTGAGTCTGTCCACACGACCAATTGTTTTGCCTCCGGCTTCAGTAATTCATATTTGGCCATTGGGGGATGTAGAGCTACTCACTAAGCTCTGGACGGATGGTGTGCTGGCAACACAAGTTTGGCCCAACCAGCGGATTTGTATTCGTATTGCTGATTGTCAGGCCAAATTTATTATCCTGCGCGATCGTCATTCTTTTTATCAGACATTGCATGAAAAGTTGCACTGGGAAGGAACACGGATTCAGTATGATAATGGGAATGTAAATTAGTCGTTCGGCATTGTTTAGTGTACGGTTTGGCTTATGGCATCACGGGGTTGAGTGCAGACCAAAACGCCGATCAATCCTATGAACAAAGCAGGTTGAACGATCGCATCTGAGAGCAAATGAGCGATCGCGCCCAGTGCTCCAGGTAAATATTGCTCATACGCCACAAAAACGATGCTCAATCTGATGAAACAGGAGAACAGTAATTGATCCGTCTTAGAGTTCTCTTTGAGAGAAGTGATGTTGACAACGAATGGAAAAGCAAATAACAGAAAAAGCAATCGATAGTCGAATGAGAGGCTGAGTAGATAAACCGGAATAATCATCCACAGAGCAAGACTAAAAATCGAGTTCTGCTGAGATTGAATGGGATAAAAAAATTGATATTTCGTTAGCAATTTAGTTAGCAGGACAAAGCAAGCCAGAAGGGTTAGGGTTTTCAGGGCAAGGGCGATCGTAAACATTGAACTCCCTTGATAAACAGCCCGCAAGCCAAAGCTTAGCTCCCCCGTTGGTTTCGGCGTATTGCCAAAAATAGCACCTAGATAGGGTGCTTGCAGAACTACCCCCAAAACGGCTGGACAAACTATCCATAGATAACCGTGTTTCATAAGACAGGTTTTCTGTTGCCAGGTGTACCAGAAACCAATGCCAATCAAGGGGAAAATTTTCAGGGCAGCAAGCAAAAATGATAAGGTGGCGATCCCGATTTTTTTGAGAAGTGAATGGGTTGGAATATCAACGAGTAATCCGAGAGGTAATAGCAAAATCAAAACCCAGAGATCATAGTTACCTCGTTCTAAGGCGAGCTGAAATGGGAAACTCCCAATACAGATTGTGAGTAATAAAATTTTGGTGTTGAGCCGAAGATTAGATAGCTGGCTAAAAGCTAAACTCACTCCTAAAATTGCCAGAATTCCTTGTAATACACCGAGTAAGGAGGTGGATTCAGCATTGATACGAAACGTTCGTAGCAAGAATAAGACAATTGGAGGATAGTTGAATGATCGAGAAAAGGGATCACAATTAATGAGATTTCTTAGTAATTCTTGAACAGTAGCTTTACATCCAGAAGCATGGGTTAATAAACGAAGATCCGCAAAACTGGGCCGCATACGAGGAAGTCCCCAAAAAGAATGCGTCCCCCCGTCCAGTCCATAGCCTATGAGTGAGTAAATAGAGTACGCAACGACGAGTAAACATAACACGATATTTAGGACTAAAACACTCTGCTGCTTGCTAGCTCGATTCATCAATTATGGCCTTAACGTTTTCAGGACAAAAGTTACATAGTTTCAGATAAGTCCAACTTTCTCAGCAACTCCTCAAAACAATCATCTGCTGACCTGTGGGCAGTATCAATCGTATGGTGCTGAGCTTGCCAAGGATGGTATTCACGGTTAATCACCGCATCCCAATCGGGTAGCTTCAAATGGGGAACAGTAGTGGTACGAGTTTCAACTCTCGTTTGATGCTCAACAATATCTGAACAGAAAACTTCAATATTTGCCGATTTAGCACCTGTACTTTGAGCCACCTGACGCCACGCTTCGCGAGTCAAAGCAATGGCATTACAAGCATCTGCCACAACTGAGCATCCAAGTTGCAAATTATCCTTGGCAAGACGATAAGCAAGTTGGTAGCCTTCCCCCTGTACATCTAGTGAACAGAAATCCCTCAAACTTTGTTCAAGGGTATCAATCCGCAGAAATATCGCCCCTGTGTAGGCTGAGAGCTTGCGGGCAAGGGTGGTTTTCCCGCTCGCTGGTAAACCGGAAAAAATAAACAATGTCGGAAGTGTGTGAACTGGGACTCGGTCAGGCATTTTTGGTTATAAATGTACTAAAAAATGCTTTATCTGAGTCTTCATACAGTGTTATGGGTGAGTAAGTAAACATAAGCCCCTAGCCCTGTGGCAAATCCGGCAAGACTAATTAACGTCAAGAGTGTAAACGACTGCCATTCACCATATTCAGCCCCTTGTAACTCCAATCGAGCCAAAGAGCCAGCAGCCAGGAGCACAATGATATAAACCGACTGAGTTGACCAATGCACCATTAGCACCACTGTTAATGCACAGAGAATCACTGAAAAGAAGGCGCGAGAATCGGAGCGAAACAACCCATAAAACACATTGCGCACCATACTACTGGGGGCAGTGAAGACTAGGGCCATCAGCACAATCAGGCAAGCGGCTAGACTCCAATGCAGCCAGTAATAGGTTGTTTCTGCGAGCAACCAACCCAAAACCCCATGAACCAGCCAGACAATACCAAGGGACAAAAAGGGAATCTGTGGAGTGGTCATGGTGGCGCTCCTAAGATCAAAAAAGAGCCAACTGTTAGGGTTGGCCCTCTACTTTACGATTTGCGATCGCGCCTCCCAGGCGCAAATCGTAAATCTATTGGCAAGAAGACTGGGTCATCTCCTGGATGATGTAGTCAAAATAAGGTTCCGTGGCTTTGGCATCTTCAGTGCTCAGAACTCCCAAAGCAGCGTCCTTCAGACATTTGATCGCCTCAATCATCCCCACAACTGGAACTTCAAGGGCGTTATACATTTCACGAACCCCAATTAAGCCAATGCTCTCAATGGGATCTTTGTCTCCTGCGAGGACACCATAGGTGACCAAACGGAGATACCAGCCGTAATCGCGGAGGCATAGGGCTCGCTCCCGCTGGCCGAACGCATTACCGCCAGGGGCAATGAAGTCTGGCCGTCTCTTCCAAAGCTCTTTGCTGGCTTTGTCAACGATTTTGCTCTCGCTTTGGGCGAGTTCCTCCGCAATGCGAATGCGCTGCTCGCCGGTTTGTAAAAAACTGTCGATGCTTTTGAGTTCGCCGCTGGTAAGGTAGCGTAGCTCATCATCTGCTTTGAGGATAACTTGGCTAACGACGCTCATATTATTTTAAGAGTTTGTGATAAGTTCAAATACCACTGTTTAGTGTACCGACTCTTGGCCCGCTGGCATCATTTGTGTGCTGCTCCAAGCGGGATTCCGGTACAAACCGCAATATTTCTTTACAAGATGCGTCCTTATTTCTCAGTTTTTACATCATGACGCAATGGCAACAGGGGAGTTCAATTGAATTGACGATCGCGTCGCTGAGCGATCGTGGTGATGGTGTGGGGCGTTGGGGCGATCGTGTTGTCTTCGTGCCGGATACTGTAACCGGCGATCGAGTGCGGGTTCGGTTAGTGCGGGTTAAAAAGCAATATGCCCACGGACAAATACAGTCAGTGCTCAAGCCTTCTGAGTACCGAATTCGACCTCGGTGTTTAGTAGCGGACAAGTGCGGGGGATGCCAATGGCAACATGTGGAGGATGTTTACCAACGTCAGGCCAAAGTTCAAATTGTGCTCGAAGCCCTAGAACGTATTGGAGGATTCACCGAGCTCCCCATCGCCTCACCTCTATTTGCGGCGACTCACCCGCTGCACTATCGCAACAAGGCAACCTATCCCCTTGGTCTGTCTCAACAGCAAACGGTGCAGGCAGGCTACTACCGCCGAGGTAGCCATCAGATTGTGAATCTCAATCAGTGCCCAGTGCAAGACGAGCGTCTGGATTGCTTATTGGCGGACATTAAATTAGATATTGCGGCTCAACAGTGGACGATTTACAACGAACGGCAACACATGGGACAACTACGCCATCTCTCCCTCCGGATTGGTCGTCGCACAGGGGAGGTGCTAGTAACTCTGATCAGTAGAAATTCAAACCTGCCCGATCTGTTGACCCAAGCCCAGCAATGGCAGGCTAAATATCCTGAACTGGTGGGGGTTTGTGTGAACATTAACCCGAAACCTGGCAATATAATTTTTGGTGATCGCACCCATTGCATTGTGGGACGAGACTATCTTGAAGAAGAATTTGCGGGATTGACATTACAGCTGCGCTCAGAGACGTTTTTTCAGGTGAATACTGAAGTAGCTGAGGCCTTACTGGCAGTGATTGCGCAGCGACTGGAATTGCAAGGCACAGAGACGCTTTTAGATGCCTATTGCGGCATTGGCACGTTTACACTGCCCCTAGCCCAGCGAGTGAAAACAGCGATTGGAGTGGAGCGTCAGTCCAGCGCAATTACTCAGGCCCGAGCTAATGCACAACTCAATCACATCACTAATGCTGAATTCCATTGTGCGGCTGTCGAAGACTGGTTAACGCCTGAGCAACCTTGTCCAGACATTGTGCTGCTTGACCCGCCCCGTAAAGGCTGCGATCGCACCGTCATTTCAGCATTACTGAGTCTTTTGCCGCCTCAAATTCTTTACATCAGTTGTAAGCCTGCTACTTTAGCTCGCGATCTCAAACTGCTCTGTGCAGATGGTCAATATCAACTCGTCTATGTTCAGCCCGCTGACTTTTTCCCGCAAACCCCCCATGTGGAATGCGCCGCATTTTTACAGCGTCGGACAGAGTAAGGGAACATGCCAGGTTAGAATCGAGCTTGGCCATTTACCTTCCTCTGACTGTGAAGCTCTTTGTTTACCACACCCCCGAAGCCACACCGACGGAGCAACTTCCCGATTGTGCAGTTGTTATTGATGTGTTGCGAGCGACGACTACCATTGCCACAGCCTTTGCTGAGGGTGCTGAAGCAGTTCAGGCTTTTAGTGATCTTGACCAATTATTGGCGGTGAGTGAACAGTGGCCAGCAACTCAACGTCTGCGGGCTGGAGAGCGGGGTGGAAAACAAGTCGAAGGCTTTGAGCTGGGGAATTCGCCCCTGGCTTGTACCCGCGATCGCGTTGCAGGCAAACGCTTGTTTCTAAGCACAACTAATGGCACCAGAGCTTTACAACGGGTTATTGATGCGCCTGTGGTGCTAACAGCCGCGCAGGTGAACCGTCAGGCAGTGGTGGACTATCTTCAGGCCGAACAACCTGAGACAGTTTGGTTAGTGGGATCAGGTTGGCAAGGGACTTACTCTCTTGAAGATACTGTCTGTGCAGGCGCGATCGCCTCACCCTTACTTGAACAGCAACAGCTCACCCTTGGCAATGATGAGGTTTTGGGCGCGATCGCCCTCTATCAACAATGGCAGACTGATTTATTCAAGCTCTTCTGTCAAGCGAGTCATGGTGAACGTCTGCTTCGCCTCAACCTCAAAGACGACATTGACTACTGTGCCCAAACGGATGTCCTTAATGTGCTGCCTTGGCAAGCAGAAAGAGGCGTCCTCAAAGCAAAATAGATCACATATTCTACAACAAGGTTCGTCTGTTTTAAAATACAGGCGACAGTATACCGAAGCCAGCGCAATAGCCAAAAGCGAGCAACATCATTGTCACGGTGTTTTGACACTTCATTTGAGCGTGTCGTCAGGTAACATCCGAAACCTAACAAAACAAGGAATAGGACTCCCGATCCCAAAAACAGTAAAAGGAGCGGTAAGTCAGCCATAGCAAAGGTTCGGAGTCTAACTGACGACACGCCCTAGTTGATAAACGCTCCTGAAATTCACCTGCTAAAGGTTCTATTTCTAGCGGTGGGCGGAAAATAAGTCTAAGCTTGTGCAGTGGAATTGGTTAGGGATGCGCCAGTCGAAAAGTGGACTGTTATAGTTAGGGTATGACAACTTGAGCTAGACTCAGGCTGTCATCAGGGTTACTGCTCTTTCAGAAATAGCGCATCTTTAACACATTGCATCCATCAACGGTTTCTCAGGCTATCTGAAGCGACAGAGCCGAAGCGTTGGCCCCGGTTCCCTACTCTCTTTTTGAGGACAGAGACAGTAGTCTCACAACTGCTTAGACACTTAAAGACTGCTGGATTAAGAACCGTTTTCAAACTGGACTCTTGTCATGCTCTGTCTTCTGCTTCTATTCTATAACCTGCTAGTTGAGCCCGTCTTGTCGCCAACTTTGAGTACCCATGTTCTCTAATTTGAACCCGCAACTGGTGTTAGCCCAACAGCCTGCACCTGCACCTGCCCCATCACCAGATGCTAGTGGAGGGGGAGGTGGTGGTGGCCTCTTTTGGATGATCGCAACATTTGCTCTAGTTTTGATTATGGCTGGGGGTGTTGCCTACGGTAAGCTCAAACTTCTTGATCCGCTCGAAAAGAGCCTCAGGATGGAGAAGTTTAAAACTCAGGATTTACAGAAGCGTCTGAAGTTAGCGCTCAAAACTATTCAAAAGATGGAAGCCAACCCGGATTTAGTCCATTCCCGGGAATTTAACCTCGACTACTTGCGGCTGCGAATGGATGAAGAGGTCTTTCACTACGCGATCGTCAATCAGATCAAAATCCGTGTTAAACAGCTCATTAGTATTGCTCTACGCCCCAATACCAGTCAACAGCAGGTAGGAATCGCAGCGAGCGGTCGTCAAGTGGATGAAACCTTCGATGTAACCTACGAGACAGAAACCCGCGGCAAACGGGTGAAGCGGATTCTCTTTCGGACTCAGATCAAGCTTACCAAGCTGCCCACACAGTCTACCTCCACCACAATCAACCAGATTATTGATTGTATTGAAAAGTTCCTCAGTCCCAACGAAGATCATGACAATTGGCAACCCGCAATTCAGGGTCGTGTGGCGTTGATGGATTGGGATCAAAAGGCTAAACCCACCCCCCTACTCGTTTTAGAGCAGTCGGCTGAAGGAGGGAATGTTAGTTTCCGGACGAATCCCAACCGTCGTGGCAATGCACCACCGCCGCCCCCCAAAAAGGGAGGCAAAGCCAAGCCCACCAGTGCAAAACCAGCAGCGAGCAGTTCAAAGCGGCGATCGCCCAAGACAGCGTCTGGAAGTGCTTCAAGTACAAAAAAACGGCCGCCTTCAACCGGACGCCGTTCCTCAGCCAAGCGATAACACCAATCCCTCCTCACATCACTGCAAAGGCACAATTGTTTATGGCTGTAAACAATTGCGCCAAATTCTTCGCACGGTGAATGCTTTCGCAACCTTTATCCGAGGAACAGACCGGGTAAGCTTAGTCAGCACGTTATCATAAAGAAAAGTTAATTTTTATAACAAACGCACGACGCTCTTGAACTTTTCTTCTGGTCTCACCCTAGACACTACCTGGCATGCACTTGACCCGATCTGGCAAGGGGATGTTCAGAACATCCAGCAAGGTTTACCTCATCACCAACTTGCCCCCACTTGGCAGATGCTGCTGTTAGGGGATGGGTCTCCCACGCGCCACTTAAAATTGCTGACTCGTGAGCGGATAGAGGTGGATGTGATTGACATGTCCCGCGTGGGCCATGACCCTGATGCCGCCCCAGTTCAAATTAAAGCTGTTCCCGCCCCGCGTCTGCGACGACAAGTGTGGCTAAGAACCGCTTCGGGTCAGCGACTGGCCTATGCAACCTCTTGGTGGGATGCGGGACATATTGATGAATATTTACAAAATCGTTCATTACCGATTTGGGATAATCTGTCTCAACTCCATAGTGAGTTGTATCGAGATATTCAAGGTCTGTACTATGGTCATTCAAGCGCGTTGGCTGCGGCATTTCAAAAGAATGGCCCGTTTTGGGGACGGCATTATTTGTTTTGGCATAGTGGTCAGCCAATCACTTTGATTTATGAAGTCTTTTCACCTTATCTCCAACGCTATTTGGGCCCGATGGGATTGGGTTAGGGTTGCGATCGCCCAAAACGGGGTGGTAGTTTAAGAGATTGTGACTCACTCCCCTTAGACAGAGCAGGATTATGGCCAAGCGTGTACAAGTTGTTTTAAGCAAAGATGTAACCAAACTCGGAAAAAATGGTGATCTGGTTGATGTTGCCCCCGGTTATGCTCGTAATTATTTGATTCCCCAAGGGTTTGCGATTCCTGCAACGCCAGGCGTGATCAAGATGGTGGAACAGCGCCGTGAGAAGGAGCGTCAGCGGCAATTGGCAATCTTAGAGCAAGCCCGCGCCCGCAAAACTGCTTTGGCAACGATCGGTCTCTTGCGGATTGCCAAGCAAGCGGGTGAAGGCGATGCAATCTTCGGGACAGTGACCAGTCAGGATATTGCTGACTTGCTGCAAGAGAAGGCTGGGCAGGAAGTCGACAAGCGAGATATCACCTTACCCGACATCAATCACTTGGGTGAATATCAAGTGGAAGTAAAGCTCCATCCCGAAGTAAGTGCGACGGTAAATATCGAAGTTATTGCACAGTAGATTGATTTTTGCCCTATTCCACGAATTACCTGAAACAGTTCTGAGGGATAAGAGCAACTGGAATAGTGCTCTTGTAGACGGATACTATCGATCGACCACACGCCTAACCCAACAAATAAACGAGGGGCTGGAAGCTATTTATGGCAATGGTCTGACCGCCGACTCATAACAGCCCCTAGATGTAGAAAAATCAAGTTTTAGTATCACAGGTGTTTCTCAGCAGAGTTTCAGTCCTAATTGAGAATGGGATGGTTAAACTAGAAGCTGATTATTAGTCTAAAGGTAAAAAAAGTAGTGCGATATCAGCATGAACAATTCCTTTTATCTTTTGGGGTGATTATTCTAAGTAGAGTGACCTAATTAAACCGAGGTACACCATGATCAAAAGCCATACAGCACAAGCTCTTCATGCCTTACCCACCTCGAACTTTACTGGTCAACCTACTTATCAAGCTTCTGACGTTATCTGAACGACATGCCTTGAACACAATAGCAAGGTGAAACCTCATGCGGGATGCCTACCACAATTGAATCCATAATTGTATTGTGATGCACTCCTCATCCCTCCTATGAGATATTTCTGCTTCAGACCGCTTCGAACTCAATGTTGGCAAAATGTGCAGACGGCGATCACCCTACTCTTCGCTGCTTTTTGGCTCTCTTTCGGTCTAACCCTGGCCCTCCATCCCCAAGCTAAAGCCGTGCCAATACGACAAACCCGTGAGGTGGCCGCTGAAACAATCGCCCAGATGGAGACCAACTGGGAGAATGATTACGAAACTTTTTTTGAACGGGACTTTGCTGGTTTGCAGATGACCGCAACCGATATCTCCCAAGCTCTGGCTAAACTTGAGCAACAAACTGGACAGAAAGCCGCAGTGCTTTGGGTGATGGCCCAATCTGATAAATTGAGTCTAGCCTTGAGTACCCAGCATACCTATGCCTATAGCATTAGTTTGCCGGATGTAACCCTCGACGTTTTAAAACCTCAAACTCGACGCTTAAAACGAGCCATTAGTACCCTACGGCGTGGTAGTCGCGGCCGTTATACAGAACCCGCCAGCCAACTTTACGATTGGCTGATTCGCCCGATACAACACATCCTTGAAACCGAAGCGATCGAAACTCTGCTCATTTGTCCCGGTGAAGGCTTGCGTTCACTCCCTTGGGCAGCCTTATATGACAATCAGCAGGAACAGTTTTTAATTGAGCAATATGGCTTTTCGATCATTCCTGCCTTTAATTTAACGAATATCACCTATCGCAACCTTAAAGATGCTCAGGTGCTGGCGATGGGGGCTTCTCAGTTTGCGGAACAGCCCGACTTGCCAGGAGTAGAAGCCGAATTACAATTTATCCCGCTCGATCGTTGGCAAGACAAAGCCTTTCTGAACCAAGAGTTCACACCCGATGTGCTCAAAACTGCTCAGCAAGACTGTGGCTGTGAAATTGTGCATTTGGCGACCCATGCAGAATTTCGCCCCGGTTCTCCCCAAAATTCGTATATTCAGTTTTACGATCGCCCCCTCTTGCTCGACCAAGTGGATGACTTTAATTGGCACGATCCACCCGTAGACCTTTTAGTCCTCTCGGCTTGCCAAACTGCGATCGGTGATCAGTCAGCAGAACTGGGGTTTGCGGGTTTAGCAATACAGTCGGGGGTCAAATCGGCTTTAGCGAGCCTTTGGTATGTCAGTGATACCGGAACGGTGGGTCTGATCAGTGAATTTTACCGGGCGATCGCCCAAGCCCCCACCAAAGCTGAAGCCCTCCGTCAAGCTCAACTGGCAATGCTACGGGGAGAAATTTTCATCCAAGACGGTCAACTACATACCTCCACTGAGACGTTGCCCTTACCAACCAACTTGGCTAATACCACCACTGTTGACTTTGCGCATCCCTATCATTGGGCAACATATACTCTGATTGGTAGTCCTTGGTAAGAGCGCGAAAAACCCTGACAAAACTAATAACAAACGCCAGTGCATAGGTTTGAGGCGTGTATTCTCGGTAAACTACATCCACCCCCAGACTACTTATCAACCAACCTTAATACGCCCTCGATCAATATAGTAGAGCAGCCGTTGCAGCATGTCTTGCTGCTCTTCATTACATTCATCCATCTGACGCACCGTTTCCACAACTTGCCAATCCTGAGTACTCAAAACACCTGTTTCTAGGCCCCGTGAGTACACATCATAAAATTGCTCCATTAACTGAAGCCCCTCATCTAGTACCATTGAACTCTCGTGTAAATACCGAATCCCATGTCTGATTCTAATGCATCTATCGGGTTTAAATCTACAAAAAGATCACAAGAACTCAGTGAAAACACTTATGCATATCAAGCCGAACAGAGTACAATTGTATATTCTGCGTAAAATTACGGGATGGCATCAATTCCAGCCTTGGCAGATAAACTCTTCCCCGTTGCAAGATACATCCACAGTAGATCAACACACAGTGGTTAAAGCAAGACCCAACTGATGCAGTGCTAGGTGCGGTGATTGTGACTGTATTGCCCCTCTCATTACTACATTCAAATCCCTGAATCCAACACCAACGCCTGAGCGACAGCTAAAGATAAGGGGGGTGAAAACCAATTACCTTGGGCATATTGGCAGCCCAACTGCTGGAGATAGTCTGATTGCAAAGCAGTAGTAACCCCTGTGGCCAGGGTCTCCATTTTTAGGTGGTGAGCCAAGACGGTCATAATGCGCAATATATCTCGTTGGTTGGTATTGGTATCCAATAATTCCACCAAATTCTCTTTGAGGCGTAGGGCTGAGATGGGCTGTTGATGGAGTGCCTGAAAACTCGCCATCCCCAGACCAAAATCATGAATACACAGCTGCAACTGTTGTTCAGTTAACGTCTGGAGTTGCTGGTTCAAGCAGTGCTGCTCTTGCCGCCAGAAACCATCCATCACTTCTAACCGAAAGCACTGAGGATTAACCCCAGTATGTTGACAGGTTTGGCTTAAATCATCAATCCAGTTTGTTTGTAGAACTTGGGAACTAAAGCAGCGGAAGTGAATTTTGAGAGATTCGGGGAAGGACGACCAAGCTTGCAAATCTTGGCAGATTTGGGTGAGAAACCAACGATAGATGGGAATACTCAAATGGGTCTCATCGGCCAGGGTCAAAAAGTCTGCGGTCGCCAAGCACCCCTGCTGGACATGTTGCCAGTAGAGTTGAGCTTCAAATCCGTAGAGTTGACTCGTTTGAAGCTGATAAATCGGTTGATATTGCACCGTTAATTCGTTAGCCTCTAGGGCGCGGTGCAGTTCAGTTTCTTGATTGAACTGTTGTAGTGCTCCCTGGTGCATGGTGGGGTCAAAAAGCTGGTAGCACCCTTTACCCCGCGCCTTGGCTGCATAGAGGGCAGTATCAGCATCGCGTAAGAGATCCTCAGGATTAGCATACAAAGTACAGCTATTGGCGGACTGTTCACCCTCGCCAGGCTTGCTCCAGACCATACCAATGCTCGTGCTGCTAAAAATTTCATGCTCTCCCAGAGTGAAAGGTTCCTGGAGTGCGGTTTCAATCCGCTGGGCAACTTGCTGAGCGATGGTGAGATCACTAATGTTATCTAACAGAATTGTAAATTCATCACCCCCGATCCGCGCCACCAGATCTGGGGTTCGCAAACAAGTCTCTAAACGACGAGCGATCGCTACGAGGAGTTGATCGCCCACTAGATGCCCCAAGCTGTCGTTGACCACTTTAAAGCGATCTAAATCCAAAAACAGCACCACAAACTCATAGTCCACTTCAGTTTGACTGCGCTGGAGGGCCTGAGCCAAACGACGGGCAAACAACGCCCGATTAGGCAGGTGCGTAAGCGGGTCATAGAAGGCGCGTTGATGCAGTTCCGCTTCGGCTTGTTTCTGGTTGGTGATATCCATAACCAGACCTTCGTAATAAAGCACGTCTCCTGTCTCATCAGTGACAGCATGGGCACTTTCGGTAATCCAAATAATGCTGCGATCGCGTCGATACACCTGTGCTTCAAACCCCACAACCACGCCCTGCTCTTGCATCAACGTCTGAAACACCTGGCGCTGAGCTTCATCGACATAGAGCTGATGTTGAATATCAGTCAAGTTCACCATCAAATCTGCGGGAGAATCATAGCCATAGATGCGAGCAAGGGCAGGATTGGCATCCAAATAACGACCATCTGGCGTAGTTTGAAAAATCCCCTCAAGGGCATTTTCAAAGATGCTGCGGTATTTATCTTCAGCTGCGGCCAAGGCTTCTTCGGTGGCTTTGCGCTCGGTAATGTCGGTAATAAAGCCTTCAATCTGGGTGGCCTGAGTCTCCTCATTTTGGTTATCCCCATAAACACCATGACCCTTTTCCCAGACCCATTTGCGAATTCCGGTCTTAGTGCGAATGCGATATTCCACCACGTAAGGGGTGCGCTGGCTGAGCGCTGCTCGAATTGCGGTTTGTACCCGATCGCGATCACTCGGGTGAATCAGATGGTCATAAAATTGATGAGGCGTATTTAAAAATTCTTCAACCGCATAACCTGTGAGATCTGCACACCCCTCACTGAGATAAGACAGGGGCCAACCGGGTTGGTTCTCTGCTCGAAAAAACATCCCAGGTAAGGCATCAATCAAGCTTTTGAGCTGACGTTGACTCTCCTGAAGAGCCTGCTCCATCTCATGGGCAGCTTGCGCTTGTTGCTTACGCTGCAAACTCTGACCCAACTCGCTGGCCAGTGTTGCAACCAAACGCAATAGTTGTGGGTCACGCAATTGTTCCCAGCGCATAAAAAACACCAACACAGCCACCACATCGTCATCAGCCAAAATGGGTACTCCAAAACCTGCTTTGAGACCATAGGTCTGGGCCAATGCTGCCCGCACAAAGAGGGGCTCGGTGGATGCATCCGGAAACCATTGGGACTGTCGGGTTTGCCAAACTCGACCTGGTAAGCCCACACCCCATTCGAAGCGAAATGCTAAACTGGCTTGGCGAAATGCTTCGAGCTGGGGCAGTTCGTGCCGACGATGCCAAATGGGGGCCAGTTCCAAAGTGGTGCAATCGCCATCTGGCACCCACACCTCACCAAAATCCCAGCCGGCAATTTGACAGACTTGCTCTAAAACCAAACCCATTGCAGCGTCGAAATTGGGCGCATTGCTAATCGCTTGCATCAATTGATGGAGGAGGCGGCTCTCTTGCTCTGCCCATTTGTAGGCCGTCACATCCAACCAAATTCCTTGTAAGATTGGGCGATTATCGTCCTGGTATACCACATGCCCCTGGTCTTGCACCCATTTAATTTCGTTGTGGGTGGTCATGATGCGATAGTCCACACAATAGTTACTGTGTTCAGCCAAAGCCTGCTGGTGCAGGCGCTGGGTTTTGAGTCGATCATCTGGATGCACCCATGCCAAAAGCTCTAAAGCCATGAGAGCTTGGGGCTCATGGTTGGCTCTATATTCGCCCGTCAAGGCCTCCACCTCACCACTCACCCAATAATGCCTGCCTGACTCCGCTGGGAATTGATAAAAGAGAACCGGTAAATGTTGCGCGATCGCTTGAGACGGGAAATGATGTTGCAGGGCCTGTTCTAGGCGTCGCGCACAAGTTGTTTCTTGCACAACACCGATAAATAAGGGGTCTGCTGTACTGTCTGCTTGCAGGAGTAACTGTAACGATAAGATCCCCCAAAGCGCTTGCCCGTTAAAACTATGGAGCTTAAGTTCATAATTGAGTAAACAATGGTGCTGGCGTACCGCTTGCTGGAGAATTGGCCAGACCGTCGGCTCAATCAAGTGCTCGAACTGGAGGGCGATTAATGACTGTGTACCCAATCCCAATAGTTGTCGAAAATGGTCATTGGCACAAAGCAATTGACCATCGCCCAGCCGTGCTACCACAACAGGGGTTGGCAACAGGTGTAGAAGTTGATGAAAATAAGCCTGCTCTAGCGAACAATCAGAATCAATAGCAGCACCCTGGGTTGTTAAGGGTAGAGACATCCCAGGATTGGGCAACAGCGGAAGGGACAACGGGTTTCTAAATTGCACAGCCAATCCTAGACGAAGATAGTTATGGATAATAATGAATAAATCTTAGTTAAGCTAGGCCTACAGGGGTGGATTTTTTCCGATGCCTCCAAAATATCAGGGAGATAAAACCCTGAGCTAATGAGTCGTATACCATACAATACTCAGTACATCGGACTCTAGGCAGAGCCTGAAATACGCTGGGGTGCATGTTCCAGAAATTGAAATCAGAGAATCTAAGGCGTGTCACCCTATTTTTCGACCTTGCGAAAAACAGGCGATGACACGCCTGAATCAACCCGTCAATCAGGAGCTGTAAATTAGCAATATCAATGCTTTGGCGTTGAGCTGATAGCAGCCCACGCATTTAGATGAGCGAATAGGTAGGAGAGAACTGAAATTTTATAGTATGGTGCAGCAAGAGTTTTACCGTAGATGCAGTCAGCCCACCAGTGATCGGCAGTTACTTCTTTCCTATTCAACGATAGAGTTGCAACAATTGTTTGTTAAACCGATTACCATTTCTTAATTATTTTCTCTGTAACTGTAATGAAGCGTTTTGCTCAATGGGTGCGATCGCCCCGCTGGATTCCCTATTACTTCTTGGCGCCAGCTCTGTTCATGCTGACGCTCACCGTCTTTTTTCCAGCACTCCAGGCGTTCTCCCTGAGCTTCACGCAGTATGAATATGACTTGACCCAAACCCCACAATGGGCAGGGATCACCAACTTTGAGCGTCTGCGCCAAGATCCAGTATTCTGGCAGACGCTAAGGAACACCTTCGTTTATCTCCTGGGTGTTGTACCCGTGCTGGTGTCACTACCTCTGGTTCTCGCCATTCTGGTCAACCAGAAGCTCCAAGGTATCCATTGGTTTCGGATGTTTTTCTATACCCCCGTGGTCATTTC
Source organism: Spirulina sp. SIO3F2 (assembly GCA_010672165.1). Taxonomy (GTDB): domain Bacteria; phylum Cyanobacteriota; class Cyanobacteriia; order Cyanobacteriales; family Spirulinaceae; genus SIO3F2. The sequence goes on from JAAHHN010000067.1 coordinate 30,293, forward strand.
GATGGTGGTGGCGGGTATCGCCTGGAAAGCCCTCTACAGTTCTACTGGGTTACTCAACCAACTCCTGGCTAACTTTGGTATCACCGAGCCTGTACCTTGGCTCACTGATCCCCATTGGGCTCTTGGTAGCGTCATGGTGGTGACGATTTGGAAGGGGTTGGGCTATTACATGGTCATCTATTTAGCGGGCTTACAAACCATTCCGGGTGACCTGTATGAGGCGGCAGCATTAGATGGTTCAGTGGGCTGGCGGCAGCATTGGGATATTACTGTGCCGCTGATGCGCCCCTATCTCTCTCTAGTGGCGGTGATTTCAGCCATTTCAGCAACGAAAGTGTTTGAAGAGGTATTTATTATGACCCAAGGGGGGCCTCTCAATAGCTCGAAAACGGTCGTTTATTATCTCTACGAACAAGCGTTTAAAAACCTCCAAATCAGCTACGCTTGTACGATTGGGTTGGTATTGTTTTTGCTAATTTTTGGTCTGTCACTGCTGAATCTGAAGCTTTCCCAAGGACAAGGTGCTTACGGTAGCGTTAAGTTTTAGAGAGTGAAGAGACTCTTGAATAGTTTTGGTAGAGATTATCCAACCAGATTGGAATTCAAAAAACTCTCAATGATATGCAGTATCGGCGACTCACGGATCACAATCCAGGCTTAATTGAAAAAAACACACAGACCAGCCTAGATCTAAGATTTTGTTTATCTTCAAAAGGTGATGTGTGTTTTGAGGGTCGGGTTCTAGATGCGGAGGAGAATATCCTGTTCAAAAGCCGTGATCTTGAGAGTTTTTTCCCAGACTCTCCCTCTCAGACAAGCTGGAACCCGCAAAAATCACTCCAAGCGTTTATTGATTTCATCGAATCCCATGACACAATTGCTTGGATGGAAGCTGAAACTTTTAGAGCATCATTAATGGGATTGCAGCTCACAGCCTATGGGCCAGTTGCCGTCAAAACTGAACTTAAAGTTTGTGCTGATACCAAATCCGGATAGTATAGGGAGTCTTGATATAGTTAGAGAAAAATGGGAAGAACAGTAACGTTAGAACCGCATCTGTCAAGCGAAGAAATAGAAAAGCAATATAAGCAGAGTAAAGACCCAGT
>JAAHHN010000068.1 GCA_010672165.1 Spirulina sp. SIO3F2
TCTTGACTTTGCTTGAGAGGAACGAGGGTTTCGTCCACATCCAGAATTAAACCCTGTAGCTGATGCTCGGCAATAATTTCGGGGGTCAGACCCACAATCGTCTCGCCCAGCACTAAGTTCGGCTTGAGCCATTGTTCCCACATTGTCATTTGCTCAACCTCCGCGATCGCACCCTTATGGTCTTAATAACTATACTGATTGCCCCTTGTTTTTTCAGGCGCTAACGGCAAATTCTGCTCAAAACTGGGTTTTTAGCAAAATTTTTGTTGTGTTGCCAGAGCATGCCCCACAAAGTCCTGATGCTGCTGAGCACTGGAGCCGTCACTTTTATTGAGTATTACGGCACTGAGTTTTGGATTTCTGCCTTTGCCGCTTCATGTTCAGCAGCGGTTTTGCTAAAGACATGGGTTCCGTCATAACGGGCCACAAAATACAAAAAATCTGTCACTTCAGGGGCCAGCACTGCTTCTAAACTCTTGACCCGGGGGCTAGCAATGGGTCCAGGCGGCAAACCGGGATTGACATAGGTATTATAGGGCGAGGGTTGTTGAACCTGGGCCAAGGTCAGGGGTTGATCCGGCGTTTGGGTCAGGCCAAAGGCATATTCAACAGTCGGGTCAGATTCGAGTTTTATCCCCCGTTCAAGACGTTTGAGAAACACCCCCGCAATAATCGGCCGTTCCGAGTCGATCACGGCTTCTTTTTCCACTAAGCTTGCCAGCGTCACCCAATTGAGGAGGGATAGCGAGTTGTCTGGGTTGGCAGCATTGTATTGTTCCAGTTTGGGCAGTGCGATTTCTTCAAAGCGTTGCAGCATTAGATGAATCACTTGGTTAGGGGTTGCTGCTTGATTGGGGAGTTGGTAGGTATCCGGGTATAAAAAACCTTCGACACTCGTAATCTCAGTGGGGAGCCAATCAAATCGCTCCCGAGGAATCGTGCTGGTGGCTTTGGCAAAATCTTGAGCTGAAAATAAACCCCGTTTCTCAAGATATTGCCCCATTTGGGCCAGCGACCACCCTTCTGGAATCGTGAAACCCCGCGCCACTACCTCGCCTGTCCAGATGGTCTGGGCGATCGCTTTCATCTCGGTCTGGGGGGAGAGCAGATACGTGCCTGCTTTAAACGAACCATCCCGGTCTTGCAGAGAAAGGTATGATGCCCAGAGATTCCATGCCCAAGCCGAACGAATAAGTCCAGTGGCTTCGAGGTCAGCGCCAATTTGGCGGGTGGAGGTGTTTTGGGGCACTTCAATTTGTAAGGCGGTGGTTTGGGCTGATGGCTCGGGGGTTGTCGCTAAGGGCGCGATCGCCCAATGCCACCATTGATAACCCTGCCAGGCGCTCAGCGCCAAGACCCCCGGCAGTAGTAGCAGCAGGTAGCCCCATTTCAACGTGGTTCGGAACAATTTCATCGCAGGCGACAGGAGATTACGTCTACCGATTTTAAGGGATGAAGGGGGTCTGGGCAGAGAACGAAACATTTATCATTGCGGTATGTTTCTCACAGGCCAGACGTGAGCAACGTATTCGTTCTACGAAAAAAATTGAGTTTAAAATGAGTGTTGTTTGACATTATCTCTTGAGAGATGTAGCACAAAAGATACAATGCCGAGATTGCTTTCCAAACACTCACCCAAAAAAAAGTGCTTACATGTGCTGTTGGGAATGGTCGTTTATTGCTGTACATGGAACGCAAGTCCAGCGATTGCTTGGGCAAGGCAGCGCATTCTAGTCATTCACTCCTATCATAATGAACTGCCTTGGACGCATGGATTAAGAACGGGTATTGATACTGCCTTTCAAGAAGACGAACAGACAGAGTTAGATGTGGAGATTTTTCATGAATTTTTAGATGCCAAGCGATATCCAAATCTACCGCATGGGGCAGAGTTTCTAGCACAACTGCGTCGTAAATATCAGGATAATCCACCAGATTTGTTGATTGTCTCTGATGATCCTGGTTTGAAGTTTATTCTTCAGGAGCGATCGAATTTTTTTCCTGAACTGCCCATTGTTTTTATGGGGATCAACAAAGTTGACCCAAAACTCTTTGATGTTCCCAATATGACAGGTGTGTTTGAGCGCCATAGCACAGCAGAGACAGCATTGGGCGCATTACAGCAGACTGGGCAAAACCGTCTTTTGGTACTAAATGATTCAACGGAAACGGGTCAAGGTAATCTTGGGGGTGTTGAAGACTTACGTCAACATCCAAATGCACCAGCAGAAATCATCATTATTGATGATGTGACATCAGAAACCATAACGGCTGAATTTTCACCCTATGCTTCCGAATTGCCGATTTTGGTACTCGGTCAGTTGCGTCAAAACAACTCCGATGGGCCGTTGGTAAATTTTCCAGAAACTGCTCAAGCATTAAGAGTGCAGCTTCCAAACCCATTGTATGTTGCATCCGTTGTCTTTCTGGGACATGGTGTGATCGGTGGCAAAATTTTGGATGCTGAGCATCATGCTCAACAAGCCATTGACTTAGCGCAACAGATTTTGTCGGGGCAATCAGCAGACCAGATTCCAGAAATCACGGAAGCAGAAACAGTTTGGATCTTTGATGAACAAGAGCTCAAGCGATTCAACTTAAGCCTTGAACAATTACCTGAAGACAGCCAGATTATCAACCAAACCGTTTCTTTTTATGAACAGAACAAAGGTTTAATTTGGATCGTGATTGGTGCATTTTCAGCAGCAACTGTTATTATTTTTCTCCTGTTAGAAATCCTTCGTAGACGAAATATCCAACAAAAAACGCTACAAACTTATAATCAAACCTTAGAAGCTGAAGTTCAGACTCGAACCAGCGAAATTGAACAACAGAAGAAGAATTTGCAGACGACATTGGCACAACTTCAGAAAACGCAGACCCAACTGATCCAAAATGAAAAGATGTCAAGTTTGGGTCAAATGGTGGCAGGGATTGCCCATGAAATTAATAACCCTGCCAATTTTATTTTTGGAAATCTTCGACACCTCAATGAATATACCCAAAACCTCATTGACCTTGTTAATGCCTATGAGCAGGCTTATCCTGCACCATTATCCACTGTTCTAGAGCTCAAGGAAGAGATTGATCTGCTATTTCTACAAGATGATTTGCCAAAAATCCTGGATTCTATCAAAGTAGGTACACATCGAATTCGTGAAATTGTCAAAAGTTTACGTAGTTTTTCTCGTTTGGATGAATCAGACTATAAAGCGGTCGATCTCCATGAAGGGATTGACAGTACGTTACTCATGCTTGACAGTCGTCTCAAAGTCCAAGCGCATCGCCCAGAGATAAAAATCATTAAAGACTATAACTGTCCAGTCCAAATCGACTGTTATCCGGGTCAGCTTAATCAAGCATTCTTTAATCTAATGGTTAATGCGATTGATGTGCTAGGAGATGATGCTGCTTCAGGCAGAAACTTGGAACCGAGAATCCAGATTCAAACACGGTTCGAAAATGAGCAGGCGATCGTCTCGATCGCTGACAATGGCCCAGGAATTCCAGAGGACATCCGTCAGAAAATCTTTGATCCATTCTTTACAACCAAGGCCGTGGGTCAGGGCACAGGTCTTGGTTTATCGATTAGCTATTCGATTGTGGTTGAGCAGCATCATGGCACTTTGGTTTGCGTCTCCCATCCTGGTGAGGGTACTGAGTTTATCATTACGATTCCCCAGTCTGCTGAGGTTAAATAAAATATCTCTAAAACTCCGGTAACTCTGTAATCTTAGTGCTTACGGCAACTCCACCGCTGTAGGTTTAGCAATGTGGGGTAAACCCCAACCCAACTTCTCACGCAGCAAGCGGAAAAACTCTGGTAACTCTAAACGAATAAACCGAGCATCATAGGGTGCTTTTTTGATTTCAATGCGGTCTTGGGGCTGAATGGGACAGCCCCCATTGCCATCAACAACCATCACCATCGGATTTGGGGTTGCGGGGAACAGTGTTAGAGGTTCCATGTCGGAAAAGACCAAAGCTCGGGAGGCGAGGGAATGGGGACAAATCGGCACCAGCACCAAAACGGGAACATCCGGTGTCACCACGGGACCACCTGTACTTAAAGCATAGGCAGTTGAACCGGTGGGTGTGGCCACAATTACCCCATCCGCAGCAATATCCACTGGGGCATGACGACCAATCTGCACCTCAAAATGACACATACTCGTTAGGGGCTCTCGATGCACGACCATCTCATTAAGGCAAAGTGCTTGCCATAACCGTTCAGATTGGCGATAGACCGTGACTGTTAGAATTGCCCGGTTTTCGGTGTGATATTGCCCCGCCATCAGATCATCCATCACCGTAGTGAGATGATTGACATAAGTCTCGGTTAAAAACCCTAAATGACCTGTATTAACAGCCAAAATCGGGATATGGCAGGGGGCAATTTGCCGACAGGCTGCCAGTACCGTGCCATCACCGCCAAGGACAATGGCAAACTCCATCGTTTCATCAAATCCCTCAGGAGTTAGGCTTTTGTAGGCAATGGGTTTAGGCGGGGGATCAGCTTGAACATAGCCGAGTAAGCCCCCCGCGCTGGAACTCACACAGACTTCACAGCCCCTTGCTTCTAAATCACTTTGCAGGTCTTCGGCTGCCCGACAAGCTGCGGGCTTCGTATCGTTGTAGAGGATGCCTACTTTCGGCACGGTTGTTTGGGGGGAGAAATTTACCTAAACCTCAACTATATCGGCTATCGGGGAGCAAGACCAAAATTGGCACGATCGCGCAACCCCTTAACCCAAATGATAAGGTTAAGACGACGGACAAGCCCCCCATTGAAATTCTGATGAGCGATGCTGATGCCAAGGCCTTAAATGATCTCCAGCAGCTTTTTGGCGGTTTAGCAGCGCAGGAGGCAAGTTCTGATACCTCAGATGCAGCCGCGAGTGGAGGGGGAGTCGATGAGTTTGGGACATTGCAAGATCTGCTCGTTAAGCCGGAGATTCGGACAATGCAGGAGCAATTGGCCCGCCTAGAAGAAGAAATACCAGACGTTCAGCGAGTCAAAGAGCAGATCATTGAAATCACCACTGAGTTGCCCGAAATCCGCCGCATGCAAGGGCGTTTGGCGCAACTTGAGGATGTGTTGCCGGAATGGGAAACCGTCAAAACCAGAGTCAGTCACCTCGAAGAAACCGTGCCAGAGTTGCTGGCGGTTAGCGATCGCCTCGATCAAATTGAGCAACATGCAGATGTCGCCATCGCTCGCCTATTGATGCCCTTAATTTCGCAACTGCTGGATCAAAAGCTGGCGCGTCTCGAAGCGAATTTAAATGTGCAGCTTGAGGCGATCGCTAATCGCCCTAGTGGTGGCTTTCCACCCGAGCATCTCTCTTTTCAGGTGCAGGCGCTCGATCCAGATGCCCCATTAGCCATGGAGTCCGATTAAGATGAAGGGGATTGCTCTGTTCTAATTTGGCCGAGCGCGAAAAACGTGATCCGCAAGAAAGCCCGCCCTCGCAATCCTGAAGAACCTGTTGTTGCCACCTTCATGATTGCCTACGACAAATGGCAAGCCTTTAAAACCGTGCTCGAAGCTGAGGGAACAACCATTTCTGCTGCCTTGGTGGCCTTTGTAGAGGGCTATCTGGCAGCAGTGCGATCGCCGAATCTTAGTAGTCAAGAGATCAATAGTCGTCTGCAACTCCTTCTCCGCCACAAAACCGACCATTGGGAACAGCAAGTGACCACATTACAACATCGGGTGCTCAAAACCGAAGCCAATGTGGCAGACCTCAATTTTTCGGTGGAGCAATTGCAACGGGAGCGATCGGCGCGACCGGTGGAGATAGATGCAAATGTTACGCCTGTTGATCCCCATGATGTGATCGTAGACATTGACTTGGAAGAAACAAACGATCCGAAACACGATGCACTTCAACCCGATGGTCTTACCCAAGCCAGTCTTTGCCGAGCCTTTGGCATTAAACCCCAATCCTTAATTCGGAATGCGAATTTGCGGGGAATGACATTAGAAAATTATCTCTATCATTTGACGGGTTGGAGCTATCGCCAAGGTCGGTATTATCCGCCCTAAGCGAACCGTGACCCACGATTTTTCGGGCACACCATCACGAGAGCGGCAGATCAATCCAGAACTCTGTCCCTTTACCTGGAGCAGACTGGCAAGATAAACACCCCCCATGGTTTTTAACAATCAGTTGATAGCTGATTGAGAGGCCAAGTCCCGTTCCTTGACCCATCGGTTTAGTGGAAAAAAAGGCATCAAAAAGCTGCGGCATAATATCAGGCTCAATACCAGAACCATTGTCTGCGATCGCAATTCGCACCCAATTGTCATCGAGCTGTTCGGTACGAATTTGAATTTTAAAGGAGGAGATATCCTGGCAATGTTGCTGCATTGTATCCTGACATTTCTCCTCCAATGCATCCAATGCATTGACCAGTAAATTCAGAACCACCTGATTAAGCTGATTGGGGTAGCACGTCACTGGGGGCAATGGGCCATAGTTGCGCACAAGCTCTACCACTGGGCGGCTCTTGGTTGCTCTCAAGCGATGTTGCAGGAGCAGTAAGGTGTTATCAATCCCTTGGTGAATATCAACAGCAGTTTTTTCGGGTTGATCGGGACGCGAAAAATCCCGCAGTGACAACACTAAATCCTGAATCCGCTGGGTGCCAATGGCCAATGAGCTCAGAATTTTTTGTAAGTCTTCAACTAAAAAGTCAAGCTCAAGTTCAGCAAGCAACTGCTGAATTTCCAGGTCAGGTTCAGGATAATGTTTTTGATATAGCTCTAATACCGTGAGTAAGTCTTGGATATAGGCTTTAGTCGGTTCAATGTTAGCGCTGACAAAACCCACAGGGTTTTTGATTTCATGGGCAATATCGGCCATCATCTGACCCAACGATGAGAGTTTGTCAGTTTGAGCCTGGGCGGTCTGTAACTTCTGTTGGGTGGCTTTGGCATCCATCACCACATTTAGCGTCTTTTCAACCGTGACGATCAAATCTTTAAAGTCAAGGGGTTTGGTCAAAAAATCGAACGCTCCCAAATTCATCGCTTTACGAATATGCGCCATATCACCATAGGCTGATACCACCACTGTTTTGAGCAACGTTTCATCGTTCTGAAGTTTACTCAGTAGGGTCAAACCATCCATCTCAGGCATATTAATATCGGTTAATACCATATCAATCTCAGGCATTTGTTGGATGGCGTCATAGGCTTGACTGCCGTTATGAACAAAAATGAACTCATATTTTTTGAGTCGAATTTCACGACGAAACCGTTGGGAAATCAATTCTTGGGTATCCGGCTCATCGTCAGCAACTAAAATGTGATAGGTCATGGTCGGAGGTTGATTAGATTGTGAGCAGCGTCAGCAGGGTGTTCAATTGAGCTTCAGGGTGAGAGCCTCAGTAACTCTCGTTTTAAGTCTTTAAAGTCAACGGGTTTACGAATAAAGCCGATCGCCCCCTGCTGATGAACCTGATGTTGGGTATCGGCATCACTATAGGCAGACATGATCATCACCGGCAATTCAGGATATTGCCCATTGATCACCGTGAGCATTTCCAGACCCGTCATCTCGGGCATATTAATATCCGAAAGCACCAGAGTAATTTGAGTGCGTTGCTCCGGCTCGTTTAAATAGGCCAGGGCCGCTGGGGCCGAAAACGCAAAATGGAGCGCAACAGTTTGGGACTTAAGTTCTTTGCGAAACTTTTGTCGAAACAGGGGTTCAATATCAGTTTCATCATCAACAACGAGCAAATGCAGGGGTTTAGAGATCATCATTCAAGGGTCAGCAAAATCAGCAAAAAAATCAGGGTTTAGGCCGAGCCCAGTCCCGACGGAGTCGGGACTGGGCTCGGCCGAGATTCTTTGGGTAGGGTAATGGTGAATTCAGTGTAAGCATTAGGTTCAGAGACCACCGCGATCGCCCCTTGGTGCTGCTCCACAATAATGTTGTAGGCCAACGAGAGACCCAAGCCTGTCCCTTCGCCTGCGGGTTTGGTGGTGAAGAACTGCTCAAAGATTTTCGCCTTCACCTCAGGCGTCATGCCCATACCGTTATCTCGCAGGCGAATTTCAACGGTGTCTGGTTGGTTTACGGTGGTGACGGTCAGCTGGGGTTGAAACGCTGCCGATTCTTCTGATTCAGCAATTTGGCGCTGATAGGTGGCATAACAGGCGTTACTGACCATATTGAGCAGGGCACGGTTGAGATCTTGGGCACAGGCCGTGATCGTGTTGATGCTTTGATCGTATTGTTCATCAATGGCAAGCTTAAAACTCTGATAACTTGCTCGCATGCCGTGGTAGGCCAAGTTAATCACATCGCCAAGCAACGTATTAAGATGCACCGCTCCCCATTCATCCCGACCATTCCGAGCATGGAGGAGCATATTGGCCACAATTTTATCGGCCCGTTGGCTGTGGGATTCAATGCGCCCCACATTGGCTTTAAGGGTATCGAGAATTTCAGTGACTTCCTCAAACCATTCCGGATCAAGTTTGGCTTGATGGGTTTCCAGTGCCTCTTGCAGTTCATCCCCTAATTCCACCGATAAATCTGCAAAGTTGTTAATGAAATTAAGGGGATTTTTGATTTCATGGGCAATGCCAGCCGTGAGTGACCCGAGCGAAGCCAGCTTTTCCTGGGCAACCATTTGGGTTTGGGTGGTTTGGATGCGCTCTAAAGCAACTTCTAATTCCTGGTTTTTGGCTTGGAGATCCACAGTACGGGCCCCAACCCGTTCCTCTAGTTCCTGGTTGAGCTGCCGGAGCGAGGCGAAGGCGGCTTGCAGTTGCGCCCCCATGCGATTAAAGGTTTGGGCCAGATGACTCACCTCTTGAATATTCGAGTCCGGCACTGTTTGTTCCAGATCGCCTGATGCGATCGCCTCTGAAGCCGAATTCAGACGGGCGAGCGGTTGCACTAACCAGCGGGAGGTATAGAGTCCCAAAACGGTGGCCACAACTAAAGCTCCAACCGATAAGCCGATTGTCGTGCGGGTATTGGCGTGAATCTGGGCCATAAAATCCCGTTCTGGCACCACAATCACCACCAGCCAATCAATACCATGAATCCTCTGAATCGGCTGGATACGAACCAATTGACGCTCCCCAGCCCTCTGAAAGGCAAAGCTTTGGGCAGTTTGAATCGCCTCAAATCCCCCCAACTCATCAACAATATATTGCGCGGTGGCCTGGGTCACTGGATTTTGACTCTCCAAGACCCGTTGCCGCACATCCACCGCGTCCACGGTGGCGAAAGGGGCTTCCTCGGTGGAACTGACAACCAGATCCCCATCCTGCTCCACAATAAACGCCTGACCGGAGGGACTCACTTCCAAGTCATGCATAAAACTACCCAGATGCTTTAGGGTCAACTCACTGCCCAAAACCCCGAGCAATTCCCCCGTCGCATCATAGACCGGATGCACCGCACTCACTTCTGGGAACAAAACATTGGAAGAGGGATACAGTTCTGTCCAACTGGGTTGTTGGGCAGCCAAAGCCGCTTGATACCAAGGGCGAGCGGTGGTGTCGTAGGGCTTGTCTTGGATCAGTTCGGTGCGCTGACCTTGGGTATCAAGCAGGTATTTCTGGCGGTTGCCGTTGGTTGATTCGTCCTTGAAACGCACGGCAAAACTGCCATCATCTTTACCCTGAACCCCGAGAATTTTGCCGTCGGGGGTTGCCCACAACAGATCGGGCACCAACATGGTTTGCGCCTGCCGCCAAAAATAGGGTTCGACTGTCGGCCAATCATTGAGATCGAGTAGACCCGAGCGATGTCCAGCTAAAATGACCTCATGCACCGCGTGGGGCTGGGTGAGGAAGTTCTCAACCTCCTGTTCAATGCGGATGGCGATTTCGGTTTCTAATTGGTTAGCCAGATCGTTAATAGCCCGCTGACCATTGCGAAACGAGAGCCAACCCACAACCCCCACCACTAGGCCGAGTTGCACCACAAAGGGGACAATCAGCAGCGATCGCAAGGAGGTTTTGGTATTCGTTTGGGACATGGTGTGAGATTCAGTAAAAAATGTTCAAGCAAGCAGAGAACACCTGAGAGTCAAACACGCTCGACGAGGGCAGATCATTAAGGGAGCGAAGGGGGCGATTTGCCTCATCTCCACAAACATACAAAAGCAGTGCCATAATGCCAAAACCTGTAATGCATTTAAGGCGAGTCTACGGCTTTAGTATTATAGGCGACAAAAATTTCGCACCCCACTTTTTGAACTTTTTTGAATTTTAATGATGTGCTGCACCACTACAGAATCAGCACTTTCATGATTCAATGAGGGTTTCTTAACCCCCTCAACCTTGTCGGAGATCTGGCCTTATGCTTGCAAAACGGATATTGCCCTGTTTAGATGTCAACGCTGGCCGGGTGGTTAAAGGCGTTAACTTTGTAGACTTGCAGGATGCAGGTGATCCGGTAGAGCTAGCCCAGGTTTATAACGATGCGGGAGCCGATGAGCTGGTGTTTTTAGATATCACCGCCACCCATGAAGATCGCGGCATTATTTTAGATGTGGTCTATCGCACCGCTGAACAAGTTTTTATCCCGCTCACGGTGGGTGGTGGTATTAGTTCCCTGGCAAAGATTAAAGAACTGTTGCGGGCAGGGGCAGATAAGGTGAGCATCAACTCAGCCGCCGTCCGCAATCCCGATCTGATTAATGCGGCCAGCGATCGCTTTGGCACTCAATGCATTGTGGTGGCGATCGATGCCAAGCGTCGTCAGGATGCTGACAATCCGGGTTGGGATGTATATGTGCGTGGCGGCCGCGAGAATACCGGGATTGATGCCTTGAGCTGGGCGCAGGAGATGACCAAACGAGGCGCAGGAGAACTGCTGGTGACCAGCATGGACGCCGATGGCACCCAGGCCGGTTATGACTTGGCATTAACCAGGGCGATCGCTGATGCGGTTGACGTGCCGGTGATCGCCTCCGGTGGCGCGGGCACAACCCAACATATCTACGAAGCTCTGACCCAAGGCAAAGCTGAAGCCGCACTGCTGGCCTCATTGCTCCATTACGGACAATTGAGCGTGGGGGAAATCAAAGCCTATCTCCAGAAGCACCAAATTCCGGTTCGCTACGATGCTGAGAGCTGAAATATAAAGGCTTTATTAAAAGATGAATTTGGGGTAATCCGGTCTCAATGGTATAGGACGGATTCCATTGTAGGAGTTCAAGATATCGACAATCCCTTGCTGGAAAGGCGATGTGGCGTTTTGAGAGTTAGTCTTTTTTGGGTTGAGTTGGACAGAATCAGGGGAGCGATCGCTCCCCCTGCGCGAAGCCACTGTATTAGAATAAAAATAATTCTTCACAAAATTTAAGACATGCTGATCCCGATTCTAATTTTTGATGTGGCCTTGGTCGCCTGGTCACTTCATCTGATGCAGGAGGCATTTCAAAAGCAAGAATTCTCCTTGATGCTGGCGGGAACCTTGGTTTCACTCTCCGCTGCGGCGCTGATGGTAGTTTACTTCCTCATGAATAATTACGTGGTTTACATGAGTCAGGCCACGATCAATTCGCTCTAGCGACATCCTGAACATTTAGAATCTCTACATTAACCGTCACGTTATTCCTGTTTTGAGCAACCGTATTCGTAACTTAACAGGCAAATCTCTTAACATGTCTCAATCTGTGTGAGTCCTGACACCCTAATCTTGTGAGTCAAGTCCGCTCTACGTAACGCTACATCAAGCATAAGCCCAAGATCCCCGCTTGACGCTGCTGAACGTGAAATGTTGCCTACGGTATCTGCAAGCTACAGCTCACTCAACTGCGTTCGATGCTGCATGTAAGCCATGTGGGATTCAGCAACATCCCCCACTGCATTGATTTTGGTGCTTTGTTACGATTTTCAGTTTGAATTAATCCGTTTTAAGGATTCTCCGAAATACTAGGAGGAGAAACCACAGCAGGAATTGCTGGACTTCTTCTGAACATCCCCAAAAACCATGAATGAGTTTGCGATCGCCCTAGTGGAATGGTTGCTCAAAGTGATTCATGCTTATTTGATCGGTGGGCTAATTTTCTCCGTGCCCTTCGTGATTTTTGGCATTCACCGCGTTGACCCCAATGTTCAAGGCTGGAGTATTCTATTCCGCATCATCATCATGCCGGGTCTGTTGATCTTTTGGCCCCTATTCGCAGTCCGTTTAGTCCGAGGTAAAACCGCCCCCACAGAACGGACTGCCCATCGCGTCGCCGCCCAGGCTGCGCCTCAACCCGCACCCCAAGGAGGTGGCTCATGATTCTGTCCCGTCGGCAAGCCCATCTCTATATCTTCACAGCGTTGGTCGTGGTATTGCCCCTGACCTTTGTTGTGGCGACGATCCTCCGACCCCAATATGGCCCCTTAGCAGCCGATGCTGAATCGCTCTTTACTACCAATGGTTTCAACTTGGATGAAGATGCGATCGCAGACAGTGAAACCCTCAAGGGCAAAGGCATCAGTTTAGATGTGGCGGCATTGGCAGCAGAGGGCGAGCAATGGCTGGTAGTACAACCCTCTAAAATTCTCAAGCGCCCAGACTTGCTGCTCTATTGGCAGGCGGGTAGTGATGCCCCTGAAGAATTGGGGGAGGATGCGGTGTTGCTCGGGGCCTTGTCCGGGCGATCGCAGCGTCGTTTTCCCTTACCTGAGTCGATGCAGGGTGAAGCCGGCCAGCTTGTGATCTATAGTCACGGCGGCCAGGTCATTGTAACGACGATGGAACTCCCCGCTGCTTTAACGAAATAACGGCCCTAACCGTCAAAACTGGTGATTTGAGAGAACCTGCATTGGAGGGAAAACGTGAGCGTTTCGTACAAATCGATTCAATGGAATCGGCAAAAAATCATTTATGACCTGCTGCTAGTGGCAACAATTGCCCTCTATCTCTACCTTTTTGTGTGGTCGACCCAATGGTTTGGGGGAGCAGATGTGGAGCGAGGGCTACGGGCGATTTGGATTCGTGCCTATGGTTCGGCAGCCTTTATTTTGCTTCATGTCATTTTGTCCATTGGCCCCCTAACCCGCTTGAGTCCGAAATTTTATCCGCTGCTCTTTAACCGCCGTCATATGGGCGTGGTGATGTTCTTGCTGGGGGTACAACATGCCAGAGGAACCCTCGCGTGGTATCACGACTTCGGCAATCTCGACCCGATCGTAAGTTTGCTCACTGGTAACCTCAACTTTGGCTTTATCCCTTTCCCGTTTGAGTTGCTGGGGATTGGGGGCTTGCTAATTTTAGGGTTAATGGCGATCACCAGCCATGACTTTTGGCTCCATAACCTGACTGCCCCAGTTTGGAAAGCCTTGCATATGTGTGTTTATCTGGCCTATTCACTGTTGGTGGGTCATGTCTTTTTAGGGGCATTGCAAACGAATAAACATCCGTTTTTAACTATTGCTGTTGGCATAGGTTTGGTCTGGATTGTCGGCGTGCATTTCTGGGCCGCTCGCAAAGAAGCAGGGTGCGATCGCCAGACGTTCTTGATTAACACTGAAGGGTTTGCCGATATTGGAAGCATCAGCGAGATTCCTGAGAACCGCGCCAAAGTGGTTACTCTAGCCGGAGAACGGATTGCAGTCTTTAAATATGACGGCAAGATTTCCGCCATCTCTAATGTTTGTCAACATCAGAATGGTCCCCTTGGTGAAGGCAAGATTTTGGATGGTTGCATTACCTGCCCTTGGCATGGCTACCAATATCGCCCGGAAGATGGTGCTTCACCACCGCCATTTACTGAGAAAGTACCCACGTTTGCGGTCAGACTCCAGGGCGATCGCATTTTCTTAAGTGCAACCCCTAATCTGCCTGGAACCCCTGTTGAACCTGCCGTCATTGCCTAGCCAAACATTTCCCATGACGACGAATAATCCCCAACCCCAAGACGAATTTTACGTCAACTATTTGCCCATGCCCCGGAGCTGGTCAGCATTTTTGCTCAAGTTTCTGCCCTTGCTCATCGCGGGCGTACTTATTTTCGCTTACATTCTGCCCACAGTGCATGATCAGTACAACAAAGGGGGCTTTAGCAAACGCACAGACTATCTGGGCTATCTAGTGGCCAATCCGGTACCGCATCTGATTGTGCCCCGTCCAGGGAATACTGAAGCAGGTGCAGACTATTCCTACTATTTGCTCGCCGCTGGGAATAAGGCTGGCCCCCCGAAGAAGGTAATGGAGCAGGCGGGCAATTGGGTGACCCTAACGGGCCTGCCGATCGCTCGCAACAATCTCACCCTCCTCGCCGCGTTTAAGGCCGAAACGGCTGAAGCCCCTGAAGGCTTTGACCTTGATCTTAAGGGGAAGTCTTTGGGGGAATTTACGGTTGAGGGCGAGATTGTTGATCCCAAGTGCTATAACGGTGTGATGAAACCAGGGCGTACGAAAACCCATCGTGGCTGCGCGATCCGCTGCATCAGTGGTGGAATTCCGCCCACGTTGGTGAGCCACAATGCCCAAGGCGATACGATCTACTTTGTGCTCTCAGATCTCGAAGACCAAGCCGTGAACGATCGCGTCTTGAATATTGTGGGTGATCCCTTGCGCATCACAGGTGAGGTGGTGCAGTTTGGCGACACTTTTGTGCTCAAGGCTGACCCCGAAACCTATGAGGTGATTTAGGGCGTGTCGTCAGTTAGCATCAGAAACCTGATGAGACAAGGGATAGAGCGCCCGACCCCCAAAACAAGAAAAGGGGCTGTAAATCAGTCATAGCAAGAGTTTAAAACCCAACTGATGACAGCTCCTAAGACAGAATCGGGCATGGTAGCAAAACCAAAATGTGGAGGAGGGTTTAACACCCTCCTCGGCTGGGTACTCAATCTTTATGCAGGCAACTCGGACTTGCACTGAAAATAGGTTTTGACCCCTGGGGTTAACACCACCCCATCAGGTAGCAATAAGTATTACTCTTCCCGTTCAGCATCAGCAGTATTCTCTGGGGCTGTGGGTAAATGCTGGGCCCGATGAAAGGTTTCTAGGCTAACGCGATCGCCCACAAAACGCCAATGCCAAGGCTCGTAGTTAATCCCTTGGGGATTTCCCTGCGGGAAGGATAGCTCAAAGCTATAACGAGCTGCATTTGCTTCGAGCCAGGCGAACGCGGGGGTCTCCTCAAACGCTTCATTGAGATGGGTATAGGGCACATTGGCATCGCCGATATCAATGGCATAGCCCGTGTGATGCTCACTAAAACCAGGGGGCGCACTCACCTTGGCCCGTTCGCTAGTGTCCTGGTTGCGCTCCGCCTTCACTTCAAAGAAGAGATATTCCTGTTCACTTTCGCTCCGATACCCTGACAAAGGAACCAAAATAATGCCAGCGGCTTGAGCTGCGCTCAACATCGCTTTAAATTCTGTTGCTGCCGCAGTTTGGAGCCGAATGCTCCCGTCAGCCGTCACTGCGACTAAATCCGCTTCATCCGCTTCTTCATAGGGAAGATGCCCTCGAATATTGTCAGTGGGGGGTAATTGGGGTTCTTCCGGTTCAACAGTCGTGGCTGCATCAACTGCCAATTGATTGGTTTGGCGCTGCCACCACCAAAAAACCACACCCATTGTGATAATGCTGCTGCCAAAAAACAAAGCGAGGCCCACCTGTAACCAAGAAATCTGGCCATTGCTGCGGCGCTGGGGGACATCCCGTGCGGCAATGGGAATATCATCACTGACTGTCGATTTTGAGTTGCGAGTCTGCTTGAGCACAGGGGCGGAAAACTACGAATAACGTTATATAGCTATAAATAGCTGACACATCAAAGCTGCATCAGTTCTGTCTAAAACTCTAACCTAAGACACGATAAGATGAACACTGCAAACGGTCAAATCCGCATCAAATCACGATTCAGGGGGAGGGGGCATGGAACCCAAAGTCATTATTCACGGTGGAGCGGGTAGCTCACTCAAAGGGAAAGGGGGATTGGCCGCAGTGCGTCAGTCTCTACATAAAATTGTCACCCAAGTTTATCAAGCATTAGGGCAGGGGATGAGTGCTGCTGAGGCAGCAGTTTTGGGCTGTCAGCTTCTTGAAGATGAGCCCCGTTTCAATGCGGGGACGGGTTCGGTACTACAATCTGATGGCCAGATCCGAATGAGTGCGTCCCTGATGAATGGCGAGACCCAGCAGTTTAGCGGTGTGATCAATGTGGCAAAGGTGAAAAACCCGATTCACCTAGCGCAGTTTTTGCAAGGGGAAAGCGATCGCGTCCTTTCTGACTATGGTGCAGCGGAGTTGGTGCGGGAGTTGCAACTTCCCATCCATAACCCGCTCACAGATCTGCGCTTGAATGAGTGGATGGCAGAGCGGAAGGGCAATTTTGACAAAACCATGGCCACAGTAGTGGCTGAACCCGTCGAAGCTGAAGCCGGGCGCGGCACGATTGGTGTGGTGGTGCTGGATCAGCAGGGTCGAATTGCCTCCGGCACATCCACGGGCGGCAAAGGCTTTGAGCGGATTGGCCGGGTCAGTGACTCGGCAATGCCTGCGGGGAATTATGCCACGACGCAGGCGGGAGTGAGTTGCACCGGAATTGGCGAGGATATCCTCAATGAATGTCTGGCCGCCAAGATTGTGATTCGGGTGACGGATGGGCTGTCCCTGGCAGAAGCCATGACCCGCTCGATGACCGAAGCGAAGGCACATAATTGCGATTTGGGTGCGATCGCCCTGGATGCCCAAGGCAATATTGCTTGGGGCCGCACCAGTGAGATTTTGTTAGCGGCCTATCACAACGGCAACGCGATCGGCGATACGTTGGAATGGACAGAGCCAGAGTTGATGGGATCGGCTTAGAGTCGATTCATCTAGTACTCGACGGCGGAAGTAAGCCACCTATTCAAAATCCACCCGATATCTGTCATACAGACACTTTGAACTTTGAACTCTGCACTTTGAACTTCCGCCCTGCGGTACTAGGGTCTGTAAGCCAGTCACAGCAAAATTTTGGAGTCCAACTGATGACAGTTCCTAAGGCAGCGGCATCTTAAAAAGATCATCTGCTTCGGTTGTAAGGTCACGGGCCATCAGTTGCTCAACCGCCGCAGTGGGCGAGAGGGTTTGTTGCAAGATCGCCTGGACGGCGGTGGCGATCGGCACGGTTAAACCTGCCTTTTCAGCCCATTGCACCAGCACTTGGGTGGTATTGATCCCTTCAGCCGTCCCCGATAGGTTCACCAAAACCTCAGAAAGCGATCGCCCCTGACCCAAGCCATAACCCACTTGATAGTTCCGCGAAAGACTGCTGCTACAGGTCGCCAGCAGATCCCCCAGCCCCGCCAGCCCCACAAAGGTTTCAGGTTTGGCCCCCAGCGCTACCCCCACCCGTACCATCTCCGGCAGGGCTCGGGTGAGCAAGGCTGCCTTGGCATTCGTTCCCAGCGCCAGCCCATCACAAACCCCGGCCGCGATCGCCATCACATTCTTGATTGTGCCGCCCAACTCAGTACCCAAGGGGTCGGCATTGACATACACGCGAAAGCGTTCACTGGCCAACATCTGTTGCACGGTTTGCGCGGCGGCGAGCTCTTGGCTTGCCACCACAGTGGCGGCAGGTAAACCCGCCTGGATTTCTGCGGAGAGGTTGGGGCCAGAGAGTACAACGATTGGATTGTGAGGAAAGGTAGCTTGCCAGAGTTGAGATGGGGTTTTATGGGTGGCGCGATCGAGTCCTTTGGTGGCAGTGACCAAAATCGTCTCTGGTGGAATGGGTAGGGGTTGAAGTTGTTCTAAAGTAGCCCCCACCCCAGCCATCGAGACGGCGGAGAGAATTATTTTGCAGCCCACAGCTGCTGGAGCAAGCGGCAATTCAGATCGACGTGACCATTGCTGCACAGTTGCGCCTTGGTGTTGGAACAATTGGGTTAAGACGGTTCCCCACGCACCACCGCCAATCACAAGAACAGGGTATTGAACAGAGGTGATTTGTGAGTTCATTGGCGTAATCAGGGGCGATCGCTGGGTATGATGAGGACATGTTTTTGTCCAAATGACACCATGTCCTATCGCAATCCCGTTCCGACCGTTGATATTATCATTGAGCTGCTCGATCGCCCCCAACGCCCCATTATTCTTATTGAGCGCCAGAATGAACCTCATGGGTGGGCAATTCCAGGGGGATTTGTCGATTATGGTGAGCGGGTTGAAATCGCAGCGGTTCGAGAGGCTTTAGAAGAGGTTTGTCTGGATGTGAGTCTCGTTAGCTTACTGGGCGTCTATTCTGATCCCCAGCGCGATCCGCGTCAGCACACCATGAGTGCAGTTTTTGTGGCGACTGCGATCGGCACACCCCAAGCGGCTGATGATGCCAAAACAGTAGGCATTTTTCAACAATGGGAAATCCCGACAAATCTGTGTTTTGATCATGCCCAAATTTTGCAAGATTATTGGCACTACCGTCATTATGGCCAACGTCCGAGCCTTGGATAGGGATGGATTGAATATAGGGAAAAAAGCGTTGCCAGAAACCCTTATACTTCCGTAAGTTGGGTTGAATAATAGCAAAACCCAACACGATGTTGAAGGCGGTTGCTTTTTATGTAGGAAGAACACTTTTCTATTCCACCTAAATTTGGGGCAAACATAGAGAAATTCCCCTTACAATATTTTAAAACTTTAGGCTTTAACTTGATCGTTGTTTAGTTTGAATTCTCAAAATAATCGCCATATTCCTTGGATACGAAAATAGGGTCTTGGTCTAAAACATCTTCACTTGCAGCAGTGTATTCATCAACTTCTTCAATGAAATCACTATATTTTTCTGCGATCGCCTCATTATTCGTAACATACCAGAAATCATTCATGATGAGAATATAAGAGTCAAGCAAATAGAATCTCGGTTCTCGCTTCACGTACTTCCTATTCAGCCAAAGTGGTTGAGACTCTAAACCCTGGTGAAGTAAAAAAGCTACAATTTTTCGTGAAAATCTGTACTTGCTACTAACGGTTAGCTCTTGTAAGCAGTAGGTGACCAAAAATTTTGAAAGTGAGGAATGAATGATCTCCCAGCCTTCTCCAAATACCTTATCTAACATCCAAACAGGGGGATCTTGACCTTGTCTTTCTGTTGCACAAGACCAAACACCTTGATTTTCGGAAAGGAAAATGAGTTTTTCACTCCCCTCACAGATTTGCTCCTTAAGATAGCCCACATCTATCAAGTGATCTTGGCAGCTAAACAAGCGCCAATATTTAGGATGGGGCCAACATCCAGCAAAGGCATGTAATCGTTGTAATGGTTGAGGGATAGCAAGGGTGCGTGCCTCCCTCACACCATATTCTGGTTGACGCTTGCCAACCCAGAATTCAATGAAGTCTTCGAGAGCATCCATTAATGAATTTGGATGCTCAGATTCCATCAAAGGAAATCTCATATTATGCGGTAAAGAAACAGTCCCAACATTGACTGCGTTTTACTTTACCGTGTTTTTTCAGCCCAAACCCGTGTAGGCATCCCCACCACATAAATAAAGCCTTCCGCCGCCTTATGATCAAACTGATCGTCAGCAGTATAGGTCGCTAAATCAGGGGAATAAATCGAAGTCTCCGATCGCCGTCCCACAATTTGCGCTGATCCCTTAAAGAGCTTCACCCGCACCGTGCCATTCACTCGCTCTTGGGTGGTTTGAACAAAGGCATCTAACGCCGTTTTGAGGGGGCTATACCACATGCCTTCATAAACAAGATTGGCATAGGTCTCCTCAATACCCCGCTTGTAACGGCTCACATCAGCAGTCAGGGTCATGCTCTCTAGATCGCGGTGGGCTTGGATGAGCACCAACAGAGCCGGTGCTTCATAGATCTCACGAGACTTAATGCCCACAACCCGGTTTTCAATCATGTCAATGCGGCCAATTCCCTGACCCCCCACGCGGGCATTGAGCTGGGTAATCAGTTCCACAGGCCCGAACGCATTGCCATCAAGGCTAACCGGAATGCCTTTCTCGAAGCCAATCTCCACATAGTCCGGCTCATCAGGGGTATCTGCGATCGCCTTGGTGAGGTCAAAGACTTCTTCGAGGGGTTCCGTCATCGGATCTTCAAGGGGGCCAGCTTCAATGCTGCGCCCCAGGAGATTGCGATCGATGCTATAGGGCGAGGACTTTTTCACTGGGGACGGAATACCGAAACGCTCCCCGTAAGCGATCGTCTCTTCCCGACTCATGCCCCATTCCCGGGCAGGGGCCAAAACCTTAAGGGTGGGGTTGAGCGCCATAATCCCCACATCAAAACGTACCTGGTCATTCCCTTTCCCAGTACAACCGTGAGCGACTGCATCGGCACCATATTTTTCAGCCGCCTCAACCAGCATCTTGGCAATCAATGGCCGCGCCAGCGCCGTGGAGAGGGGATAGCGATTTTCGTAAAGGGCATTGGCTTGAATCGCCGGAAAAGCATAATCGCGGACAAAGGTCTCCACACCATCAATCACCAAGGATTCAACTGCCCCGGAATCCAAAGCCTTTTGCTGGATGGGGCCCAGTTCTTCCCCCTGGCCCAAATCCGCTGCGAGCGTAATTACTTCTTTGATGCCCCATTCCTCTTTCAGATACGGAATGCAAACGGAGGTATCGACCCCGCCGGAATAGGCTAAAACAACTTTATTGGCACGCCCCATAATTTTTCTTTATATAACCCGTTGACCATTAAACCAGGGCACATTCTAAGCAATGGAAACCAGAAAAGTCAAAGCTTTGCAATATTTGCATTGATTGTATTAGGGGCTGTCATCAGTTCAGCCTTCAACGTATTGCTAAATCAGAGTTGAGCGCCCACTCTAAATTCATTGGGTCGGACGCTGGGTTGCTTGTCCCATCAAGCTTCCGGTCGCATTTGGATGACAGGACTCAGTTTGCGTCTAGTGTATCGGGAATGATGGGGCGTAGGGGATCTTTCAGGATGGATGGAATTTGGGTGATGATGCGGGTGGCGATCGCCTCGGGAGTGTCTTGAGCGTCCACTGTAATACAGAGATCCGCCTGAACATAGCGATCGCGTCGCTCACCCATCAGCGTCTGGAGTTTGGTGGGCAAGTCCACATCTTGCAGTAAGGGCCGATTTTTATTGCCTTGTAAACGTTGGCAAAGTAGTGTGATCGGCGCATCAAGCCAAATCACAATCCCCTGACGCAGATAGCGCCAGTTATGAGGCTCGGCAGCAGCACCCCCACCCGTGGCAATCACACTCTGGGTGTAACTGCTCAGCTCACTGAGTATCTGGGACTCAAGCTGTCGGAAGGCAGCTTCCCCTTGTTGGGCAAAAATTTCTGGCACGCTTTGACCCGCCACTCGTTCCACAAGCACATCCGCATCAAAGAAACGATAAGTGAGCTGTCGAGCTAAAGCTTTACCTACAGTGGTTTTGCCTGAGCCCATCATGCCAATGAGAAACAGACTTAAATTGGGGAGGGTTGGGTGATCATCATTCACGGTCTGTAACCTCTGGGCAACCGTCATTTAAACTTTGGCCAATCAATGTATCATCCTCGACACACTCCCAACCACATCAGAACGCCATTCGTTATCTTGGGAGGGTTGCTAACAGTCTTAATGAAAAATTAAGATTTGTAGTCAAGACGACGACCGATGTTGGGGTTCTATGTCATGATTCAGTGGCGGTTCTCAATCCAAGCACACTCATGGAGATGATGATGACTCCGACAATGTTGCGCCAGTTCTGGTCTCTGATTGAAAATACCCATTCCAGTGTCATCTTGAGCCAGGATGATTCCAGTTTAGTCACTTGGCTTATTACTCAGATGAAGCGCCAACCGGGCTTAGAAGCTGAAACTCCAGCTTGTCTGGACGACTACATTCGTTCCCGCACCACCCTCATCCGCGATATTGTTGAAGCCCGTTGAACCACAGCTCGTTTTTTTGATTGTTCACACACAATAATGTCCGGTTCAAGAGACTAAGGATATACTGTGTAGCGTTATTCAATATTCAAATTGTGGTGTGAACGGACATGCTTAACTGGAGATCTCTTCTACTCACTGCACTGCTGGCGGGTTCTCTCGCTGCTTGTGCAACCCCACCCGAAAAGGACAGCGGCGCAGCAGGTGACGGTGAAAACACTGCTGCAACCGCTGAAGGCAGCCGCTTGGATGTGGTTAAAGATCGCGGCAGGCTAATCTGCGGTGTGGATGGGGGTATTCCTGGATTCAGCTATGTTGATGAAGACAGCAACTATTCTGGTATTGATGTGGACATCTGCAAAGCTGTTGCCGCCGCTGTATTGGGAGATGCTGACGCGGTGGAATACCGAAAGCTTGATTCCACTGAGCGTTTCACTGCTCTGGCGGGGGGGGAAGTGGATATGCTCTCGCGCAACACCACCTGGACAATTAGCCGTGACACCTCCGTTGGCTTAGAATTCGCCCCCACCACTTTCTACGATGGTCAGGGCATGATGGTTCGCGCCGATAGTGGTCTTGAAACCCTTGAAGACTTTGATGGCAAATCTGTTTGTGTAGAGGCTGGAACGACCACCGAGTTAAACCTCACTGACAAAATGCGCGAAGCGGGCGTTGATCCGGAGGTAAAAACTTACCAACAGGCTGACCCTGCGTACCAAGCCTATGATGATGAACTCTGTGATGGATTTACTTCCGATAAATCCCAGCTTTTGGCGCGACGGACTACGCTCTCTGATCCGGAAGCCCATATTCTCCTCGACGTCACCATGTCCAAGGAGCCTCTAGGGCCAGTGACGATTAATAATGATTCGGCTTGGTTCGATGTAGTTAAGTGGGTCACCTATGGTCTGATTGAAGCTGAAGAGTTGGGTATTACCTCGGAAAATGTCAGTGAAATGGAAGGCAGTGATGACCCCACTGTTCGTCGCTTCTTGGGTGCTGAAGGTGAGTTAGGTGAGGGGATTGGCCTAGAATCGGACTTCATGGTCAATGCGATCGAAGCAGTCGGTAACTACAGCGAAGTCTACGAGCGCAACCTGGGTAAAGATTCCCAATTTAAGCTTGACCGAGGTCTGAATGCATTGTGGACTGATGGTGGATTGCTTTATGCACCGCCCTTCCGTTAAGCGGTGTTCAGCGTCGCTCATTTGAATCTGTTGTAATTCTTTTGTGACACAATTGGAGCGTTTTTGGAGCGTGATTGCACTTAGCGTCACGCTCCAAAGTATATTGAGGGCTGACGCTAATTCAAACTCCGCCATTGAAATCTACAGTCCGCCCGATACTCCTGGTTTAAGGGGAATGGCATAACTGGGAGGGGTGAAAAGCCCTGCCCATTGGTTTGGGTCGGGACGCTCTGAGCTTATTCTGTTGTTATTGATTCATCTGCCCCATGACTTTTAACCAAGAACATAGTATTCCGTTCTGGCGAGACGATCGCTTCTGGAAAATTGCTCTCCAAGTGATCGCGGTGGTGGTGGTGGCGGCGTTTGCCTCACTGTTGCTCTATAACCTCAATATCAATATGCAGCGGGCAGGGCTGAAGTTTGGCTTTGACTTTCTGGATAATCAGGCTTCGTTCGATATTCTCGATAGTGTTGCTCCCTACAGTGCAATAGACGAAACGTACAAAAGCGTCTTTCCCTATAGCCCCACCGATAACTATGCGCGAGTTTTGCAAGCGGGTCTGGTGAACTCACTGCTAATAATGGTTTCGGGGATCATCCTCACCACTATTGTGGGGATTATTATTGGGGTCTTTCAGTTTTCAGACAACTGGCTACTGCGCAAAGGCAGTGAACTCTACATTGAGGTGGTGCGGAATACACCGCTGCTGTTGCAGCTCTTTTTCTGGTATTCAGCAGTCTTTTCTCAATTGCCTCGACCCAAGGAGCGGCTCGATTTTTTCGGGGCTTTATATCTGAGTAAACGGGGAATTTTTATGCCCTGGCCCGCCACTAACCCGCTGTTGTGGTTCAGCCTGGGTTTGATTATCGTGGGAGTTGCCGGGGGAATTTGGCTCTGGTTCTGGCGCACAAATTTGATTGTGGAAAAAGGTCAATCTGGCCAAACTCAGCTCTGGGGACTCTGGGCGATCGCCCTCACGTTAATTGTCGTTATTCTCTTCGGTTTGGGCTGGGCTTTTCCCCATGAACTCACCCTTGACCCAAGCCAATTTGATGCTAGAGATACGGAGCGCTTTGCAGCTTGCGTGGCTGAGACCTATCAGGTTGAAAACCTGAGCAACCCAACCAGTGAAGCGAACCTAGCGCTGTATAGCAAATGTCTTTGGACCGGCAACTTTGAATATGGATTACGCCTCTCATTAGAATTTGCCGCCCTACTCGTTGGTTTGGTGATCTATACCGCTGCCTTTATTGCCGAAATTGTCCGGGCGGGCATCCAATCAGTGGCCCAGGGCCAATGGGAAGCCGCTCGTGCTCTGGGGCTCCATTCCGACTCAACGATGCGTTTGGTTGTCTTTCCCCAAGCGCTGCGGGTGATTATCCCGCCACTTAATAGCCAATACCAAAACCTGGCCAAGAACTCTAGTTTGGGGGCAGCGATCGCCTATGCCGAACTCTACAACGTGGCCAACACCACCTATAACCAATCCGGGCGACCGATCGACGTCATGCTGATCATTGCGCTGACCTATCTCTCGATCAATATGGTGATTTCTTTGACGATGAATGCGTTTAACCGAGCAGTTCAGCTCAAGGAGCGCTAAGGATTCAGTTCGCAATTCACAGTTCCCAGTTCGCAATTTTTATTAGACATCCATGATCGCCACCCCACCCCCCAGTACTGGCCCCATAGCCCCGCCCCCCGAAATCCGGGATACGTCCCTCAACTGGATCAAGAAAAATCTGCTCACGCCCTGGTATAACGCGCTGATTACCCTGGCGATCGCTGGCCTTGCGGGTCTGGTTTTGAATAACTTTTTGCGTTGGGCAATTAATCTTGATGGCGACCCGAATAAAGCCCAGTGGAATGTCATTCCTGCCAATTTGGCAATCTTCGCCGTCGGTCGCTACCCTGACGAACAATATTGGCGATTGTGGATCGCCTTAGGGATAGTAGCGATTTTAGCCGGACTCTCCTGGGGCGTTGTGGCCCGCAGTGTAAAGCTGTTTAGCCGTAATGTGTTGATTGGGCTGGCGATCGCTGCCTGCATTTGTTTTCTAATCCCTGTCCCCATTTCGCCCTGGCGGTTGTTGAGCGTGACCATGCTGGGCTTGGTCGCCGGGAGTGCGTGGCTGGGTCAGCAACTAGGGCGCAAAGTCCCCCAACTCGGTCAATATACTTCGTTTGCGTGGCTAGGTTCATTCCTGATTTACCTGTGGCTACTGGGGGGCAACTTGGGTCTAGAGCCTGTTCGCACTGGCGAATGGGGCGGCATTATGCTTACGGTGTTTTTGGCGATTATCAGCATTTTGCTCTGCTTTCCCATTGGGGTCACGATGGCGCTGGGGCGACAAAGTGAACTGCCGGTGGTGCGCTGGTTTTCGGTTGCCTATATCGAGGTGATTCGCGGCATTCCACTGATTGCGATTTTATTTATGGGTCAGGTGATCGTACCCTTGTTTTTACCGGAGGGGATGCGCCCTGATCGCGTCTTGCGGGCAGTGGTGGGTTTAACCCTGTTTAGTTCTGCCTATTTGGCGGAGAACGTCCGGGGCGGGTTGCAATCGATCCCTCGGGGCCAGGAAGAAGCCGCCCAAGCTTTAGGGTTAAACGCACCGTTGACTGTTTCTTTGGTAGTGTTGCCCCAGGCGCTTAAGGCCGTAATTCCCGCGATCGTCGGGCAATTTATTAGCCTGTTTCAAGACACCACACTCCTCTCGATTGTGGGTCTTGAAGAACTGCTGGGGATGAGTCGCTCCATTTTGGCAAATCCAAATTTTATCGGGCGCTATGCGGAAGTCTATTTATTTGTCGGTGTGCTCTATTGGTTCTTCTGTTATGCCATGTCGTCGGGTAGTCGGTATGTGGAGAAGCGACTTAACACCGAACATCGTTAAGAGTTACTGAGAAGCCAGCTTGCCCTGATCGTCAGACGCTAGGCTAGCGAAAAAGAGTGTTTTTTGGGATAGCAGCAAGCATGACTCAGCTCCTTGATTTACCTCGTGCACATTGCATGATTCCGGTGGTGCGATCGCCGGGCGACTATCAAACCTTTCGGATCAGCCCCCAGGACAAAAACCGTCTGGCGATCGTTTTTGACCCTGGCAATGCATCCGCTTCTCTCACCTTTTGTGTGGAGATTTTTGAACCGGGCGGCAAAACTCCCTCCCATCGTCACAATGGCGCGGTGGAGATGTTTTTTGTGCTCAAAGGCGAAGGGATTGTTCGCTGTGATGGCAAAGAAGTCACCATCCGCACGGGTGATAGTATTCTGGTACCGCCGACCGGAACCCATGAGGTTTGTAATGCCAGTCATACCCAGCGGCTCTATGTGCTCTGCTTTATGACACCCAATGAAGATTTTGCAGAACTGATTCGCAGTGGCATACCGATGGAGTTAGATGCCGAAGATTTAGAGGTGTTGGGACGGAGCGATCGTTGTAAGACTGAACTGCTTCAACCGATTCGTTAACGCGATCACAAACGCTAAAATAATGCTCGGAGCGATCGATGAATCTGCTTAGGGCAATGCATCAGGATGTGAGGGGGCAAGAGAGTGATGGCACAGAGTTCGCTGTTGGCAGCTGGTGGTGTGGTAATGCTACCGCTCTTAATGCTTTCGATGATCACGGTGGTGTTGGTGGGGGAACGCCTGTGGTTTTGGTGGCGGGTTTCACGGCAACAAAAACGGTTGGTGGTTCGCTTTTTTGCCCAATATGGCGAGGAACCAGACGCTGCGATCGCTCAGCTTGAAGCATATCCCCATCTGCCCATTGCCCGCATTTTCTTAACTGCCCTCAATCCTCGCCCCACCAGCCCAGCAACCCTCCGCTTGGCCCTCGAAACAGCAGCTCAACAGGAACTACCTTTACTCAAGCGCTTTAATACCGTGTTTACAACAGTGATTGCCGTCAGTCCTCTATTTGGCTTGCTGGGAACGCTGTTGGGTCTAATGCGAGTGTTTGTGAATCTAGATCTGAGTAGTCCCAGCGGCCTGCAAAACAGTGGCATTACCCGAGGTATTGCGGAGGCACTCATTTCCACAGCCACAGGTTTGGCGATCGCCATCCTCACCCTGATTTTTACCAACTTTTTTCTGGGGTTATATCACCGTCAGCGATCGTTTTTGCAAGTGACAGGGGGGCAGCTTGAATTGCTCTATCGTCAGCAATATCCCCAAGCAGAATAAATATCTTGTATCACGGTATGGGGCTTTTGGTTCAATCTTAACTTTTGGGAGAGCGCTAGACCAGATAGGGTTTCTAGCGTAGCATCGAATTGCACAATTAGATCTTTTGTATTAATTTAATCGCGTACATTTGAATCTTAATAATTAGGAATCTCACAAGTTCGTTGAGGCGACCAGAATCCTGAGTAATCTCAACTCTGCAAAACATTAAAGAGGAGATTGATTGCCAGAAGG
Organism: Spirulina sp. SIO3F2; assembly: GCA_010672165.1. GTDB lineage: Bacteria > Cyanobacteriota > Cyanobacteriia > Cyanobacteriales > Spirulinaceae > SIO3F2. The sequence goes on from JAAHHN010000068.1 coordinate 27,470, forward strand.
TAATCTTGAATTATTTGCTAGTCAAGGGCTTTAATAATTTTTTCGATATACACACGAAAAAATTGTCAACCTACGGAATATAAGTTACTCATTGGTCTAGTGCAACGTCAACTCTAAGATGTGGGGTTACTGTTTCCTGAAACTCTTGAATAACAAGTCTTTCCAAGGTCGGCAACCCCCCTTTTTAATTGAGACGCTGCACTAGCCTAACCTGAACTGAGGTTTATTCAGCATCAGTCCTGGTGCAACAGCTTTCGTCCAAATATCTTTATTTTTTTGGGTTCGGAAATTTGCTAAAACGTCAATTAGTCCAGGTATGATCTGGTATCACATCCGAATTTTGATAGTCTAGGAGATTAACTGTATGACGGCTACAACAACGGCCTCTAAAACGCCTGTAAATTCGTTTAATTGGGGATTTTCCATTAAGTTGGCATTCCTCTACTTCTTATCACGTCTCAAGTTCCTGCACAAACTCTTCCCTGAAAAGCTTCGGGATGATTTACCCATTGGCTGGAACTATCAAATGTTTTGGCTTTCGTTTTCCACAGGAGGGCAAAAAGTCTATTATGACTTGTATTGTCGTTCCAAGGAACCAGAATCGTTTCAACCAAAAGCGAAAGTCGCACCTCAGTTTCAACTTACCGAAGAACAGGTCAAGTCCTTTCATGACAATGGTTATATTGGACCCTTTGACTTGCTCACACCAGAAGAAGTCAAGGAAATGCAAGAATATTGCTTTAGTGTTGTCGATAGCGAATCTCAAGTCTATAGCTTTAGCAAAGGCGAATATAGCTTCCAAGAAGGTACTAAGAAGAATGCCTTGCTTGGTGGTTATGAAAAGTTGACAGAAGAGAATAAGAAGTATTTCAGCAGTCGTCTGAACCTAATGGATCGCCATCTGGATAGCCCAAACATTCTGGCAATGCTCAAACGCCCCGAAATTGTTGAGCGTTGTGCGCAGCTCTTGGGTGAAAACTTGATTCTTTGGCGTAGTCAGTTTTTCACAAAAACTCCTAAGAAGCCGGGGACGACTTGGCATCAAGCCAATGTTTGGCTATTTGACAATTTCAAAGAGCCTGTTGCCCACCCGGCCGATATTGAGGAGATTTCACAACTGACCTGTTGGGTTGCAATTACTAATGTCACCAAAGAGAATGGCTGTATGAAGATTATTCCGGGAACCCATAAAGAAATCTATCCGATTAATATCGATCGCTCGGAAAATGTCAACAATATCTACGGCTTTATCGGTGGAACCTTAGATTATCCAACCGAGTCTGCAAAAGTTGACTACATCGAGATGAAAGCCGGACAATTTTACTTCTTCAGTGAGCGGGCAATTCATGGTGCAGTGGATAATATCACCGACCAAAATGGTTTAGCTCTCAACTGCCGAATCACCCGGACAGATACCCGAATTCATAACCAGGAAGTCTTGAAAAAAGGCTCTTATAGTATTGATATTTTTGGTATCGATCATAGTTTAAATAACTGGAATGCTGTCTTGCTACGTGGGAAAGATGAGTATGGCTACAACCGAATTCTACAAGAGGATAAGGACTAATCTATCGGCCATTAATATGTTGCAGAAGCTACTGAACTGCAACTAATTCCATGAAGGATATCGGCGTGAGAGGAGCTACCACTCATGCCGATATTTAGGGCGCGTCGTCAGTTAAAACCAGAAGTCTCACGGGACAAGGGATAGAGCGCCCGACCCAAACAACAGGAAAGGGGCTGTAAGGTAGTCATAGCAAAAGTTTAAAATCTAACTGACGACAGCCCTAGTAGGTCGAGGCAAAATAGCCTGAGTGAATTGCGAAATGCAAACTTATCTAAATCTCTTGCAAGTCAAGAGTTTGGAGCTGCGTCACAAAAAGATACATAGTTGATGATTTTAAGGCCGACCTACTTTATAGCTTTTAAAGCTTATGAATCCAACCAAATATTTGTTGATTTAGAGTTTGACGACCAAAGCCATTTTGGATACTGTGCAGCCCGTGAATTATTTCGAATCGAAACTTAACATTTCGCAGAAACATGTATAGAGTTTTATCTTCTGAATTTTGGATTTTGATCACGTTTTTTAACAGAAGTGAAATATTCTTGACTCTCTAAGAATCATAACCTGATGCTTTCTGTTATTCAAAAATCCTTGAAGTCTTTATCCTGTCAACATCTCAGTTATTTTAGACAAAGCCTAATTCGATTTAGAAATGTTTATAAGGGAATTTTAGGTTGTGGCACGGTATTGTTGTAGGATGATGAACATCCAAGAAGCGGGTTTATTGAAACACTGCTCTAAATTGTATTCAAGGGTGACTTTTGTTTAATTGGATACTAAATAAACACATCACCATTGATTTTTTTTTAATGCAATGTGCTTATTCTTACCCAATACAGTTTCGTAATTATAGGGTAAACCTAATTCTTTGAACCCGAGAATGTCGTCTTCAATTACTTATCTACAGGATCTAGCGGCCATGACAACTGCATCAATTCCTCAAAATAAACCTCGTCAGAAGTCAAAAAAGTCTAACACGAGCAATACTGGCTGGCAATTTTCTCTCAAACTTGTTGTTTTCTATTTGTTATCCAAGCTTAAACCGATTCACCGCTTTTTGCCTGAAGGAATTCGCTCACAGTTGCCAATGGGGTGGAGTGTCAAGATGTTATGGGTAGCCTTTAGCTCAGGGGGGCGACGCTTTTTCTATGATTATTATTGCAAGCTAAAACAACCTGTCTCTTATGCCCCCAAAGTGCAAGTTCCCGAGCAGTTCAAGTTAACAGAAAAAGATATTGAGTCCTTCTATTGGAATGGTTATATGGGGCCTTTTGATTTGGTTCCAGAAGGTGAAATAGACGCACTGAGAGCACATTTAGTTGACGATGTTCTCCAGAAAGAGTCTGAGGTGTTTTCATTTGCCAATGGAGACTATATATTTGAGGAAGAACACGATGGCATCCTCACAAATTGGGATGAACCGATGAATGAGACGTATAAAAGCTTCTACATCAATTACTTTAAAAAGATGAATCGTCACTTTGATGACTCTCAGTTAATGGATCTTTTTAAGCATCCTGCGGTAACTGAACGGGCCGCTCAGTTACTGGGATCTGATTTGTTGTTATGGCGCACCACATTCTTCGATATTCAACCCCATAGCCGAGGGACGGAACTCCATCAAGGGAGCGCTTGGCTTTATGAAAATCAACAAGAGCCAATTAT
>JAAHHN010000069.1 GCA_010672165.1 Spirulina sp. SIO3F2
CACAAAACTCAGCGTAACGTCAAAACGCTTGGCTATGTTTCTTTGGGACATGCCTGTACTTTGCCACGTATCTATTATCTTTTTACGGAAATCTAGCGAATATGCCTTCATCGCTTACCTCTATTCACTTTCTACCAATATAGCTGTACCTCATATTTGTGGAAAAGGCTATATATGCTTTTAATCAAGATAAGGATGATTTTTTAAACAGAGAAGATTCTATATCTCGCGTCGATCTCCATGCCTAATCCATCAGGGGACAAACCGATCTATAAATGGGATGCAACTGGCGTGGAGCGGGGAAACCCAGACCCTACCTTTGAATCCAACAATTTATCCTTTTTCTATCCTCAGAGAATCATCTCTACCTGATGCAAGGGGAGAAGGGGGGATCTCAAGTTGAATGATTCAAATCCGTCAGTCCGCTCCCTAAAAATTCACCTCCTTCGCTTCAATCTTACCCACAACCTTCTGGGTGCTCTCATCATGACTGGTGGCATTGATTGCAATATTCTCTGCCTCTGGCTGCCCTAACACCAAAACCTCTTGCGCCAAACACCGCACCTGCTCCGCAAACGCTGGATCGCGGAACAACTCCGCCTGCAAAAACTGGACAATCTCTGAGGGCAAATAATCCAAAGTCTGAGACTGCTCCACCAATGCCAATGCCACCTCTGCTTCCGGCTCCCGCCCCAACTGCCGCCGAATTATGCCCCAGAGGCTTTTGCCCTTGTCCCACGCCCCTTCAACCGCCTTTTCGCAACCCACTGCCACTGCGCTCTCAAAGGCAATGGTCAAAATTTCCCCAGCGCTCAACGTCCCTAGAACCATGACTTTCCCTCTAAAAAACTCAATGTCAACTACTGTTCTACTGCAATGGGTTTAGTGGGACAGGATTGCAAAGAAAAACTTTGTTCTCTACCCCATCCCCCCAATCACCTTGAGCTAGACCCACGACTGCGCAATACTGAATAATTGGGCCCTTTGCCTACTCTTCACGCTTGCCTGCCATGATCTTTCCCGAATTTTCTCAGTTTCAAGCCCTCGCCAAAACCGGCAACTTTATTCCGGTCTATCGGGAATGGGTCGCCGATCTCGAAACCCCCGTATCGGCTTGGTACAAAATCTGTGCCGGTCAACCCTATAGCTTTTTGCTCGAATCTGTTGAAGGGGGCGAAACCTTGGGGCGCTATAGCTTCTTGGGCTGTGACCCCGTGTGGGTTTTAGAGTCGCGGGGCGAACAAACGGTGCAGCGCCATCGAGACGGCACTGAACAGACGATTGCGGGTGATCCCTTCACCGCCTTAACTGATTGTCTTGCGCCCTATCAACCCGTGACCCTACCGGAATTACCGGGGGGCATTGGCGGACTGTTTGGTTTTTGGGGCTATGAGCTGATTCGCTGGATTGAACCGACGGTTCCAGTGCATCCATCGACACCCGAAGATTTACCTGATGGTGTTTGGATGCAGGTGGATAGCCTGATTATTTTTGATCAGGTCAAGCGCAAGATTTGGGCGATCGCCTACGCCGATCTACGCGACCCTGAGACAGAATTGCGATCGGCGTATCAGGCCGCCTGCGATCGCATCACGAAGATGGTGCTTAAGCTTCAACTGCCACTTCCCACCGAAGCCAAGCCCCTAGAACCCTCGATTCTAACTCAAGGTCAAGTTACCTACCAAAGCAACACCTCGGAGCAGCAGTTCCATGAGAATGTGCGCAAAGCCAAGGACTATATTGTCGCTGGGGATATTTTCCAAGTCGTCCTCTCCCAACGTCTCTCGACGAATTACCATGGCCATCCTTTTGACCTCTACCGTTCCCTGCGGTTGATCAACCCCTCCCCTTACATGGCCTATTTTGACTTTGGCGGTTGGCAGTTGATTGGCTCTAGCCCTGAGGTGATGGTTAAAGCCGAGAAAACGGGGACTGAGGGGCTGCGAGCCGTAGTGCGGCCGATCGCGGGCACTCGGCGTCGTGGGGCAACCGCTCAAGAAGATCTGGAATTGGAAAAGGATTTACTGGCTGATCCGAAAGAAATTGCTGAGCACATTATGCTCGTGGATCTAGGACGTAATGACTTGGGTCGCGTTTGCACCTGGGGCACGGTGCAAGTGGATGAGTTGATGGTGATTGAGCGCTATTCCCATGTGATGCATATTGTTAGCAATGTGGTGGGGGAACTCGCGCCAGACAAAACGGCTTGGGATCTGCTGAAGGCAACCTTTCCTGCCGGAACCGTTAGCGGTGCGCCAAAAATTCGTGCCATGGAAATTATCCATGAGCTAGAGCCAGAACGGCGAGGACCTTATTCTGGAGTCTACGGTTATTACGATTTTGAAGGCCAGCTCAATAGCGCGATCACGATTCGGACGATGGTTGTCCGCCCAGAATCAGTCCATCAGCATACAGTCTCTGTCCAAGCAGGAGCAGGCTTGGTGGCGGATTCTGTACCAGAGCATGAGTATCAGGAAACTTTGAACAAGGCCCGAGGCTTGCTGATGGCGATTCGCTCGGTGCAATAGCCCCGTTGTTCCCCATTCAGCTCAACGCCCAGGGGGCATTGTCTTGCCCTCACCAAAAATCTTTGAAAACCAGCTTGAGCAGAGCAGCGGCGGGCATCTGGCTGCCTGATCAATAATCCAGGCTAGGACGCGGTCATAATCACCGCTTCATAGGGCACCACGCCTGAGTCCTTGCTTTCGATACAGCGAGCCACCCCTCGGGAGAGATCAAGACTGCGGGGGGGAATATAGGGGCCGCGATCGTTAATCCGGAGAATCGCAGAGACATTATTGTCCAGATTTGTGATCTTTAAGTAGGTATTAAAGGGTAAGGAGGGATGGGCCGCAGTAAAGGCTTCTTGATCATAGGTTTCACCGTTGGCAGTGAGCCGACCATGGAAATAAGGGCCATACCAGGATGCGGTTCCCTCAAACACATCTGTCGTTTCTGCAATGCTATACATCAAAGTCTGGGCTTCTACCAGCTCCAATGGCTCTGCTCCCAGCGCTTCGCGCAAGTTATTGACCCATTCAATAATGAGCAAGTCGGTATTTTCGTCATCCTTCAGGGCCATGCTGTCATTAATTTGCAACACGAGACGATCGCCCATACGGATAGCTGGATGATGATTGAACTGAGTGGGGGTAATTTGTTCGGGATTAATTTCGCCCTGGCTAAGTGCTGTTTTAAGGGATTCAGCAAAGGCATCCACCCAAGCTAGATCAGAATGCTGTAGAACACGTTTGCCGTTCACCCATAGATAAAATTGTTCATCATCCTGGGTGAGGGTTTGACTCACGGTTGCGTAGAGTTGTTGCCAAACATGCCACAGTTCGCTGGAATCTTGGGCCAGGAGAGGAGCACGATCATGATCGGTCACTTCCACCTGCGGGATGGTCTGTAGTGCCGATTGGCGAAGCGTTGCTGAAACGACCTGAGCCATTTGATGACGGATGGTTAAAGGAGAGCTAAGCTGAGGTTCGGGGAAGTTGGTTGGGAGTTGCTCTCGAACTGCACTGGTCCAACCCTGAGTATAGGCTGGACAAGTGTTACGGGTCTTGTTTACAGACCAGGCAACCTGCATATCTGCTAGACTCGGCACTTGCGTTTCAGGCAAGGCTGCATCTGCCAGATAGAGACCAAGGGCCAGAGAACTCTCCTGACCAATCGGCACCAAAGACTTCCAAGCGGGATTACTCGCATGGGCTTGATCGGACTTCACCTCAAGGTTGAGCTGAGGGGAAAACTCAATAGAATGGGGGGTTGATACCAATGCAAGGGTTGTCCAGGAAAGAAACCAGGCCCGCTTTTTGACTGACATAGCAGCTAAGGAATTTAAAAAACTATATCTATGAATACAAATCTTAAAAACTTTGTAATTTAGTATAGTCAGATTTGGCTAATTTGGTGATCGCTATTCATGTCGCCAAACCGCTCAAGGCTTGGCCGATTAAATGTTAAGCCTCTTGTATTAGCGTTTCTTATCTTGGGTATACAGAACTACAATGCTTTGATTTTCAAAGGAGTTTAGGATAGCTCACTTAGGCAATTCAGGGTGTGTCATCAATTAACGTCAGAAGTCTTGTGGGACAAGGGATAGAGCGCCCGATACCAAAAGCAGAAAAAGGAGCTGTAAGTCGGCCACAGCAAGCGTTTAAAATCTAACTGATGACAACCCTAATCTTCCTCAACTTAACGGTTTATCCGCCTCATGAATCTACCGTTCTACATTGTTGATGTTTTTGCCCCAAAACCCCTAACGGGTAATCCGCTTGCCGTCGTGCTTGCGTCTCCAGAGTTGGCGGCTGAGCAGATGCAAGCGATCGCCCGCGAGATGAATTATTCCGAAACCACGTTTATTCTGGCGCAAACCCCTAGTGCGTCTGGATATCCGGTGCGGATTTTTACACCAGATCAAGAACTACCCTTTGCGGGGCATCCGACGCTGGGCACTGCCCATGTTTTGCTTCAGGAGATTCTCGCTCAGCCCCAAAACCAATTGACTTTGAGCTTGCCAGTAGGCTCGATTCCCGTCACGGTGGAACGAAAGAGTTCCCAAGAATTGCTGTGGATGCAGCAAAATTTGCCTGAATTTGGGCAAACTGTTGCGATCACCTCACTGAGTGAAGTTTTGGGCTTGGAGGTGGAAGCTTTTGATCCCCGTTGGCCAATTCAAGAGGTTTCGACCGGTCTACCCTTTCTGATTGTGCCGCTACGACGTTATGCCGATTTAGCACAGATTGGGGTCGATCGCGCTGCTTATTATCGTTTAATTGAGCCGCTCCAAGCGAAAGCGATCTTGGTATTTTGCCCAGAGACCCAATCGCCAGAACAGCAGTTGGCTGTACGCATGTTTGGGGAGGCGATCGGTGTCCCTGAAGATCCTGCCACGGGGAGTGCTAATGGTTGTTTAGCCGCATACCTCAGCCACCATTCGGTATTGGGTTCAGAGATTGTGGATATTCGCGTTGAGCAAGGGGCGCAATTGCAACGTCCTTCAGTCCTGCATTTGCGATCGCGCCCTACTCCGACAGGAATTGAAGTGAAGGTGGGGGGGCAGGTTATTTCGGTGGCTCAAGGGGTTTTAACCTTGTGAGGGTTCAGAGTTCAAAGTTCAGAATTCAAAGTTCAGGGGAGAAGAGTAAGGGGCCAGGGGAGCAGAAGACAAGAAAAATCCACAATGAATCTCTGATCAATGAGTCGCTAATTGAGTTTGTGGAGTGTTCCCAGTGGAAAAATTGCTAACTGGTTGCTGAATAGCTGTTCTCAATAGAAAGGGACACCGTTAATGGTGTCCCTCGGCCGTTGGAATCTACAGAGGTGCATCATGCTGATTCTTTCGGGTCGGTTTCCAATCGACCACTGCCCCGCTCCTTGCTGGTAGAGGGTTCATTCTCAATGCGGCCACTGCCCCGCTTTTGGATTGTGGTAGAGGAGTCTACATCAATTTTTGTTTTGCTGTAGCGTTGATCCCGCCGTCCACTGCCGCGATCGCAGTTCTCCGTACAGTTGCTTACGACTTGAGCCTGAGGCACAATAGAGTTGGTCTGTTGGCGTGCATTCGCAACTGTAAACATTCCCACGGTGGGGATGGATAGCACGCTCAACAGCATGATCAAGGTTGACTTATACATGATGGCAAATGTCTGTAATCAGGTTTCTATTTCCTGTTACAAACAACTCTGCTCACCATCAGGAGAAAATCGTTCGCCTACATCTTTGCTTTGAATAAGTTTGCCTCTAGTGCAGTAAAAACCGTTGATTGTGGATCGGTTTGCCGCAGTTTTCTGTTTTTGAGAAAACTTTGAACAAAGAAAAAGTGCAAAGGAATGAGGAAAATGGTGCAAGACCAAAAGGAAAAAGACAACTGAAACCTCTGAATATCCTGTTTAGCCTGGTGTGCTGCCAAACAAGGTTTTATTCTGCTTGCTGATCTGTTCCACTACAAATTAGGAATCAAGACTCCGGATAAAATCCAAGCTAGGTTTTAATCTGCATTATTCATGACTCTCACCAAAAATCTCTGGAAACTCAGTGTAGTAAAGTAGCAGCCATCCTGGCTGCCTAATGAACGTGAGTTCTGGATAAGGATCGCTGTGGGCCCCATTATTCCGTACTCTAACTTCCAAAATAGGAATCGGTGATGTGCAATAAGCAAAACAGTTGAGAATCACGCAGATATCTTCAATAAAGGTGATTTCTTGAAAAAATGAAAAAGAAGCGCTTTTTCTCAAAACCTTCTCACAGCAAGGCTCTTGGGATTTTGCTTAACCAAAACTCACGTTAATGAATAATCCAGGTTAGGTGTTAAGCATTAAACAAAAGTGCAATGCCTATAACTGCGATCGCCACCCCCAGCAGCGATCGCAACGTAATTCTTTCCCCAAGTAGTGCTACTAGGGGCAACACAAACAACGGACTTGTGGCCAAGAGCGTTTGGGCAATTCCTGTCGGTGCAAATTTCAAAGCGGTTTGTTGGAGCCAAATCCCAAGATAGGTTCCCCCCACCGCAGCAAGGCCAATAGCAAGCAGTCCGCGTTTTGTCCAGGAGATCGAATTCAGGCTCAAGGGCTGACGAAGACGGTTGCTCAGTAGCAACCCGATAATAATCACTTCCCCTCCGATTAAGCGAATCAGACTACTCCAGAGCGGAGTGATGCTGGAAGTCGCAAGCGCACTGCGCGAGAGAACGGCACCACTCGCTTGAGCAAGTTCCGCTAAGAGTCCCCACAATAAGCCCCATCGTTGTGGATAACACTCAGATTCACCAGTAGCTGTGCGTTCAGCGATCACCCAACCTACCCCAGTAAGGGTGACGAGAATCCCCGCGATCGCCACGCCAGACAAACGCTCACCCAGCACGACCCAAGCCAAGATCGCAGAAAAGGGTGGAGCTAGAGTTTCAAGCAACAATGCCCGCCGCGCCCCCAAACTGTTTAACGCGGCCAAATAGGCAGTATCCCCCAAACCAATGCCGATCACACCACTCAGACCAAGCTGAATAACCACAATTGCGGACACTGGCGGCAGTACGGCGCGTTGAACCAGGAGCGTAACGCCGAGCAGTGCAATTGCGATCGCGCCCTTGAGCAAATTCAGCACTAGAGGGGGGATTTGTTGACCCACCCGTGCATAAAGGACGGAGGCGATCGCCCACAACAATGCTCCGGCAAGGGCGGCAATTTCTCCCAACCAAAGCGCCCAGCTCATTGGGTTTGCCTCCGATTCGCGGTCATTGCCTCAACCTTTGAACCCAATTCAACGATAAAATTCGGCGTTGCTGATTTTGAAGATGAATCTTGCGTTACCCTCACCCAACCCTCTCCCAGCGGGAGAGGGCTTCTGACTCCCTTCTCCCATTGGGAGAAGGGCTGGGGATGTAGCGATAGCTTCTCGAAGAGTGGGCAATCTCCTCCTCCTCCTGCAATTATGCAACGCCTAAAATTCATGGCATGACTCCAACTAGCGCTTGCCCCGCAACCAGTAGGTTTCCATAAGCCCCTTCCCCTTAATTTCAATTTGACCCCGACGCTGGCAGTCATAACGGTTTTGGAGCAGAGCAGCGGTTGCCGCAGTGATGTGAATGCGATCGGGCTGGCCGTGGGATTCCATCCGGCTAGCGGTATTGACGGCATCTCCCCAAATGTCGTAGCTGAATTTCTTTTTGCCAATGACCCCCGCCACCACAGTCCCTGTATGAATGCCAATACGTACAGCGAGCTTGGTGTTTTGACGCTGAGCAAGGTGCTGGACTTCAGTTCGCATGGCTAAAGCAAGCTCGGCGATCGCCCCGACAGGGTCAGGATGGGGATTGGGGAGTCCCCCCACAACCATATAGGCATCACCAATGGTTTTGATTTTTTCGAGCTGGTAGCGCTCAGTGAGGAGATCAAAGGCAGAAAAGAGTGTGTTCAACAGCTCTACCAATTGGATCGGGTTGAGTTGGGCAGAGAGCGGAGTAAACCCCACGAGATCGGCAAACAGAATGGGAATTGACTCAAAGCGATCGGCAATTGTGGCTTCTTGTTGTTTAAGACGTTGGGCAATCGCCACAGGCAAAATGTTCAGCAATAAGCGTTCATTGGCCAGACGTTCAGCTTCAATGGTGCGTGCATTTAGAAAATCTCGCCGAGCGTACCATTCAATGGTGTAGCCCGCAAACATGCTAATCACCAGAGCTGAGAGGATTTGAAAATTATTGTTGATAAACAGTGGTAGTGGGGGATGGGACAGCCCCCAACTCACCGCATCGTTTAAAACGACTAAGGGCACGCAAACCTGAAAGGCATTGAAAAAGCGCAAACCTGAAAGGGTAAAGCTCCAGATAATGACCAAAATCAGTGATACAGCAAACCAAGCACTGGCCATCCCATCTGTGACCCCTACAATTGCCGCAATCCCTAAACCACCAACCCCTGCGGCACTTCCCAGCCAGGTTTGCAGATTGCGTTGGAACCCGGAGCGAAAAGATAGACAAAAGACTAACAATAGCCAAGGCACGGCAAACCCAAAACGAATGATCGCCAGTTCTTGTTGCTGTGCTGGCGCAATCCAAACGTCTAAAACAGAAAACAGAGTATAGAGCGCTGCACCCACCAGCAAGGCAATACGGACTTGAACGAGGATTGCCTGGTGGTATTGAGCAAGATAGGTTTGCTCTAGTTCACGATCGGCAAAACTGAGGGTAATGGGGTTTTGGCCAGCGGGTTGCATGGGAGCAAGAGAGCGACGGCGATCGCCACGAAAAAAGGAATGACTCAAATGTAGCCATCCCTCTAGAGGTGTTGTTTTGGAGAAAAGGTTCTCTCAAAATTAGTATGCTAGACCCATGCTTCGGGTGGTTTCTGCACCCAGATACACACGAATGCTCAAGAAATCAGTTGGGCAAGCTGTCTCACAACGCTTACACCCAACACAGTCCTCTGTGCGGGGTGAAGACGCAATTTGACTAGCTTTGCAACCATCCCAAGGCACCATTTCGAGTACATCTAGGGGGCAGGCCCGTACACATTGTGTACAGCCGATGCAGGTGTCGTAAATTTTTACGCTATGAGACATTGAATATATCGACTCCTTAGCGAGCGTTCTGTTATGGGAGTGTTTAACTCATGACATAGCTTACCCCAGCGATCTCACCCGGCCTCCCAAAGCGAACGGAACCTTTAAATTCTGTAACAGTTTGTGAGTTCAAGGTTCAGAGTTCAAAGTTCAGGGTTCAGAGTGGGGGGAGCTAGCTTTAGGACTCAAGGTGGAGATATCGACAATCATCTTGAACGTTAACGCAGCCCTGCCACTGAAAAATAGTTGGGTATGAAGATGAGTCACTCTAAAAACCCCAAAACGCTGCACTGTTTACGCTGAACCCTTAACGCTTCAAAACTTTGAACCCTGAACCTTGAACTCTGAACCCATAAAACTCGACCTTTGGCGAATTGAGAAACCCCCGAAGTTTCGATACAGTGAACTCGAAGCTCTCATTTAATCTAGCCTTTGCTCAATCATGCCTGATGCCCCGGAACATGTTGGACGCAGTCCTGCCTTTCCCTTGCAATGCAATGTGCAGGGTAGCCTTAAGCTCACGGATACCGTGCCGAATGTTGAGGAATCGATCCATCTAATTCTGGGCACGCGGTTGGGAGAGCGGGTTTATCGGCCGAATTTTGGGTCTCGTCTTTCGGAACTGGTGTTTGCGCCGATGAATAGCCAAACCTTATTGCAAACTCGCCTTTATGTGGAAGAAGCACTGCGACAATGGGAACCTCGAATTATTCTCAAAGGTGTATTTACCCAACCCGATCCGATCGCGGGCCGCTTGGACATCACGATTCGGTATCAAATAAAATCCGAGCATGACAGCCGCAGCTTAGTTTATCCGTTCTATGTCCTGCCCCCCAGTTAGGTTCCCCTGCTGGTCGTAACCTCCCTTGGATTTCAACGCCATGGATTTTGATTTTCTGCCGAATCTGCCCAAAGCCAACCTCGACGATCGCGCTTTTGAGGATCTCGTCGAGGAATGTCTGTTGCGGATTCCCCGATATTGCCCCGAATGGACTAACCACAATCCCAGTGATCCGGGGATCACGATGGTGGAGCTGTTTGCTTGGCTGACCGACCAGATGCTGCTGCGCTTTAACCAAGTGCCTCGGCGTAACTACGTTACCTTTTTGGAGTTACTGGGGATTCGTCTCAATGCACCGCGACCGGCCCAAGTGGATGTCACGTTCTATCTCAGTTCTGCCCTGGCTGAAACCTACACGATCGCCGCTGATGTGGAGGTTGCCACCCTGCGTACTGACACAGAAGAAGCGGTTGTCTTTAGCACCGATGCAACATTACCCATTGGTGTGCCCCAGATTCGTCATTTGCTCACGGCAGAAGTTGTTGAACCGGAACCCCAACTGCTGCGCGATCGCCTTAGTGGTTTTTGGACCATGCGCCCAGACGGCAAATGGGAAGGCTTAGAGCTGAATCTATTTGAAGAGCAGCCCCAAGAAGACAACTGCTTCTATGTGGTCTTTGAGCCCAATGCCCCGATCGCAGGCAATGTGATTGCCCTAACAGTGAGCGGTGACGCCGCCACGTCCACCGGGATCAACCCGGAAATGCCTCCCCGCCATTGGGAAGCCTGGAATGGCAAGAGTTGGGTGCCGATTCTGCTAGCGGAAACCGATGACCATACCGAAGGATTTAGCTTTAGCGAACTCAGCCGTAATGGGGGGAATTCTTTGCAGGGGGCTGACATTATTCTGCACTGCCCCAAAACCTGGCCCAACCAAACCTTCGGCACTTACCACGGACGTTGGGTACGCTGCACCTACAAATGCAGCCGCCCTGACCAACCGGGTTATACCAATACACCTCAGATTGTCGGCTTACGCTGTCGTGCGATCGGTGGCACCGTCGGCGTGACCCAAGCGGTGCGCATCACGAATGAGATTTTGGGCGAGAGCAATGGCCAGCCCGGTCAACGCTTCCAATTGGAAAGTGCCCCCGTGCTGCCGCGCCGTGAGGAGGAATATCTCTTGGTTACACCGCCTGGGGCATTGCCCCAGGCCTGGCAGGAGGTGTCAGATTTTGCCAATTCAACCGTCAATGACCTGCATTACACTCTGGATTCGTTTACGGGGGAAGTTCAGCTCGGTCCCCTCGTGCAAGAACCAGGTGAGTTGCTGGGGCAAACCGAACAATGGCAGCGCACCAGAGAACTGAATACCCCTGCTTCAGAGGCGATCGTCACTTTGACTCCCAATCGCGGCGAACGCCAATATGGTGCAGTGCCGCCGCGTGGTGCCAGTTTGATGATGGTGGCCTATCGCACCGGGGGAGGTCAACAGGGGAACGTCCAACAAGACACCATCCGGATTGTGAAATCAGCCGTGCCTTATGTGGCACGAGTCACCAACCATCAAGCTGCTCGTAATGGTGCAGATGCCGAGTCGCTTGACTCAGCAGTGTTGCGCGTGCCGAAGATGCTGCGGACTCGGGAGCGAGCCGTGACGATGGAGGATTTTGAAACCCTGGCCTTGCAAGCCGGCCAAGGCGCGATCGCGCGAGCAAAATGTCTCCCCACTCAACGGAAAGAAGATGCTGGCATTGTGGATTTGGTGCTAGTGCCCCAAATGCCCCGCTTGACCCTTGCCCAACATCAGGGCGTTGCGCCGGATGATCTGCGCATCACTCCGGCCCTCAAAGAGTCAGTGCTCAACTATTTGGACAATCGGCGACTGCTGGGAGTGGAAGTCCGTTGTCAAGAACCTGATTATGTGGGCGTTTCTGTACAAACTGAAGTTGCCCTTGAACCGGAGTACCGTGACCCGGCAGCTCAGCAACAGATTCTAGCGACGCTAGAAGCGCACCTCTATCGATTTCTCAATCCCATCACCGGGGGGTTAGATGGTCAAGGTTGGCCCTTTGGTCGTCCAGTTTATGCCTCTGATATTGTCACATTGTTTCAAGCTGTTCGAGGGGTGCGGTATTTGGGAGCGGTGCAGTTGTTTGCGCTCCGTAAGCAGCAAGAGACCTGGACACGAACCCTCGCTACTGAACCGCGCATTGATCCGGGAGCCCTCGGGTTAATCTGCTCCTGGCGCGACAGCGATATCCGGGCCACCCATGTCATCAGTTTGATCTAAACCTAGAGTCTATGCCGCAAACCCAAAATACATTACCGATTCGTTTGCAGCTCACGGCGATGACGTTGCCTGAAAGCCGATGTCAGCCTGTGGGACAAACTGCTGGTATGGCAACGCTCGGGGTTCAACGTCGTCAACCGAGGCCCTCTGTCCCCAAACCGGCCTGTGAGCTGGTAATTTATCCCGGTGAAGCCAGTGAACTGCTGGTGCAACTGGAGAATGTGAGTAATCAAGATCTAGACATTGAATTGGCGGTGACCGGGACATTTCCGCGCCAGTGGTGTCGCCTGGGTTCAGAGGGCACAAGCTTACCCCGAGGCAGCACAACAGAGGCAGTCCTCTATTTTCAGCTTGATCCTGACTTCTTCGAATCACCGCAAACCCAACCCGGAAAAGAGCCGTGGACACTCGACTATACGGGGAAATTTGAAGTTCATTACCGCTGGCCAGAGCGGGGATCGCACTTCCATCAAACTGCGGAATTTCAAATTTTTGTCCGACCGCGGAGCTTATATCTGGACTTTTTACCGGATATTTATCGGGAGGTGGATTTCGTCAGTCGGTTCTTAAAGATTTTTGAACAAACCTTTGAACCGAATGTTCAGATGTTGTCTAATTTGTGGGCATATCTGAATCCACGGACTGCACCCGAGGCGATGCTGCCGTTTTTAGCCCATTGGGTGGGGTGGCCCTTAACGCCCCAACTCAGCTTAGAGCGTCAGCGTCAGCTTATTGCTGGGGCAGTTGAGCTCTATCGCTGGCGAGGGACACGCTGGGGCTTACGCTATGCTATTCATTTGTTTACGGATTTAGCTTTGGATGACACCCAACCCGAAGCCGAGCAACAGATTTCCATTCAAGAGTTTGGGGGACGTGGCTTTGTCCTGGGCGAAACGCGCCTCGGTCGAGATGCCACGATGGGAGGAGGACGACCTTATCACTTTATTGTCCGCTTGCGCCCACCAGCCGGTCATGCAGTTAACTTACCCCTGGTTTATCAAGTTATTGATAAGGAAAAGCCTGCTTTTTGCACTTATGAGCTATACATGGAGGAGCAATCAGAGTGATGGGTTGTGACGTCGTACATCACTTAAACCCCTGTCTCAGCTCTATACAATATCCAACAAACCCAATTTCATCCTCTCTTACTCAAGGCATTCCACTCTGAATTCATGAACCTTTGAGTAAAGTTACTGATCGCTAGGCTTTCTTTCCTCAATCTTAACCATGTTGCCGTAGGTTGACGGAAGAAATTGTTCTCGGCAATTGTGTCCATCTCACTTTTTCCATTACTGCCCAACCTATGACACAGTCTTGGTCTCCCCCACCCCTTCAGCCCTTCCAGCGTTTGCATGTGACCGATGGCTTGCTGATGAACGCGGAACGCTGGCGGTTGGCCCATCAATACCACCGCCAGCATCACAGCTTTCAATATCAGGCGCTTCATGAACCGGGTATTATCTATGGGCTAGGGGTGCGGGTGATCGATCCGCCGCAAGTGCGATCGCAATACCGCGATCGGCGGTGGCTCGAAGTACAGCCGGGGATTGCCATTGACCACCAAGGCAATTTTATTGTGGTAACGGAGCCGATTTCCTTTCGGTTGGCGTCAGTGAACTATCAAGAAACGCCCTTGACGGTGTACTTGGTGATTCGCCATGTTGACCCAGAAACGTTACGCCAAAAGAGTGAGACGGCTTTACTCAAAGAAAGCTTTCGCCTTGATGAAAAAAGCACACCGCCCCAGGCTAGTGATGTGGAACTGTGTCGTTTCACCCTGCCGCCCCATGATGCCGAAGGGAACGACATCACCCTGCAAACTGCGGTTGATGTCTTTGCTCCAGCTGCCTGTGAGCCCAATTTTTTAGAGCGTCCGCGGGTGCGATCGCGTCCCCAAGGGTTTATTCGTATTGGCATAGAAGCTCATTCTTGTCCCGCCGATGGGGTTAATCCCTTTACGCCTTTACTTGAAGCTGTCGAGTTGACCGCTACGCAGTTAAGAGGGGTGGCGGTTTCAGCCCCCATTAACCCTGATCCCGATCGACCTCCGGACTGTGAACTCCTCTATGTAGCGTTGACCCCTGAGACCACTGTTGATGACACAATGCTAGGAGCCTGGCGGGCCTATGTGGAAATTGGTGGCACCCTCTTTTTTGAGCTCCAGGGCTGGAGCAATGATTGTAACGAGCAATTAACGGTTTATCGGGAACTCCAACAGGCGATCGCCGAAGCCGCTGATGACCCAGAACTGGCTCCGGTACGGGTTGAACTGGCTGGGGAATTTCGAGCGGTTCAGCAGCAGTTGGTCACTCAACTCCTGGCTGAATATCCGGCATTCCCCGAACTCTCGCGTCAGTTCGAAAGCCCCCTGCTGCCGCTGTTGACCCATCCCCATCCCCTGCGTTCCCAACCCTTCCGCTTTGACACCTTACCTATCGTCGAAGGCATTCCCACCTTTTGGGCCGTGGGAGTCGGCTGGGTTGTGAGTTTAGGACAACTGAGTTCTGCTTGGCAGTTCAATCGCCCCTATCCTCTGGGCACAGCAACTATTCGTCTGACCCAAGAATTAGGTCTAAACCTGCTGCATTTTGCTTGGCGTCGCAAACAACTCACCGCCTGTCAACAAACACCAACTCTGCCGATGATCAATACATCTCCTGCAGTAATGGAGGCCGGATTATCATGAGCAAGTCGCCGCTGCTTTCGATTCGCCGCACCATCCCCGTGTTGATCGTTGCGCCGCTGTTGCTAACTGTGGTCTTTGCGGGCTTACTCTCTTATCTCAACAGCCGTCGCTCGGTGGAAGATCTCGCCGAGAAGATTAGTGATAAGGCAGCCCTGGGAATCAAGGAATACCTCACCTCTCAGTTGGCTACACCACAGATTCAGATTCAGGGCCATGCCTCTCAGCTAGCCACTTTGGAGGACGACCCTGATTTTGAACAGTTGCAACAATATCTCTGGCAATTGTTTAAGAAAGAAAGCATTGATACCAAAGATGCTTACACCTTCTTTGCGACAGCCAGTGGCGCATTCATCGGTTTGCGGGCGGAAGGTAAAGACTACGAATTGCGCTTTGTGGAGGAAGGAGAATCGTTTCGCAGTAGTTATCGGGTCGATGATCAAGGCCAGCCTACTGAAGAGCTACCTAAAAAACGAACCGACTATCTGCCCCGCCAGCGGGCTTGGTATAAAACCGGACAAAGCCTCCCCCCCCATCAATCGGCATGGAGTGATGTTTATGTTTTTACCCGGGGGGGCTTGGGATTGACGGCTGTTCAACCCGTCTATAGCCAAGGTGAATTTTTGGGGGTCTTTGGGGTTGATGTTAGCTTGGCGGCGATTCAGCAGTTTTTGCAAGATATTGAGATCAGTAATGGTGCTGAAATCTTTGTGATTGAGCGTAATGGCAACTTGATCGCAACATCAACAGAAGATCGTTTATATCACAAAGTTGGAGATAACGATGAACAGCTTAATGTGCTGGATATTGATAATCCTCGCTTACAAGCGATCGCTGCGGAGTTGTTTGCGTTATACGACCAGGACTGGAATCAAGTTGATGAGACGCTTTATCTCCCAAAGCGGATTGAGGGGCAAAACGAGTTTGTGACGATTTCTCCTTTTCAGGATGGCTATGGTTTGGACTGGCTCGTCGTTGTGACGATCCCTGAATCTGACTTCCGCGGGACAATTCTCCGGAATACCCAATCGACTGCGATTGTGGGCAGTATTATTGCCCTGATTGGGTCATTTGTTGGTCTGATGGTGGCACGTTGGATTATCCGTCCGATTGATAACCTCAACAATGCGGCCAAGGCGATCGAAGACCAGCGCTTTCAGCCCATGACTCTGGATCAGACGGCACAGCGCCAGGATGAGTTGGGTCAGCTCGCAACGGTGTTTCAGCGCATGGGCACAGTGATTAGTGCCAATCAAGCCAGCTTAGAGGAACAAAAGGAAGTCCTCGAAGCACAGGTGGCACAGGCGAAGCGGCAACAACAGGGGAATCGCAAGTATAGTCTAGAGGATGTGCGGTCTTTACTGACGCGATCGCGTCACTTGCGTCAACAAAGCCCAGTCCACCGCAGTCAAAGGACAAACCCAACTTTGGTTAAGTCCTCATCCCCCCTGTCCCCACAATTGACCAACGGCCATAGTGATGCAGGCGGTGCTGGCGTCCCAGTTGAAGCCACTGTTGAAGAGCTGATGTATCAGGTAAGTTATTTTGCGCATTTCACCCCTAGCGATGTGCAGCAGTTGTTGGCGGTGGGTCAGGTCATTGAGTTTCCAGCCCAAACCCTGATCTTCGCTGAGGATGAACCGGGCGATTCGTTCTATATTATCCTCGCGGGGGCTGTGGATATCGCAGTTGAGCGCCTCCAGAAGTTTCTGACGCATATTGAAGCGGGGGGATTTTTTGGGGAACTCTCGTTGTTACTAGGGTTGCCCCGCACCGCAACGGTGCGCACCACTGAACCGACCACTGTCTTTTGTTTGGATCACGATAATCTGCGCACGCTGATTGATCAAGATCCGCGATTTGCTGAACGGATTGCGCTGGCTGTGAATGCCCATCAAGAGGAACTCACGACCCGGCAGGTATTGCTGAGTAAACAGGGATTGATCAACGACCCCGAGCAAATTCAACACAACCCCTTGGTCTGGATTCGCCAACGAATTCACCAATTGTTTGGGGGACCACCGCCGCTTGACTCGTAAGCCATCTGTCCTGTCAGTCTGGGGTTACACCTTCGTTAATAAATTTGTTTATGTTAGAGAACGCGATTGCCACCGAAATTACCCCTCAAGAACTGGATTTTAAGCCAGGGGGGGAACCTGCAAGCTTCGATGTGCTGGTGATCAATCAAAGCGATCGCTTTGCGGGGTTCCAACTTGAGATTCAGGCGGCTGGTACAGATGCTTACCGCCGCGCTGATTGGTATCGCGTCTCGCCGGAGGTCAGCACCAAGAACCCGCCTGGAGATAGCACGCGTTTTAAAGTGACGTTGCTCGACAATCCTGTACCTGGGTTTGTGGGCTTGATGAACTTGACGATCCGGGTCTTTTCCCTCGAACTCGCAGACGAAGTCCGGGATGTGATTCGAGTCAATATCCAACAGGGAACGATTCCCATTCCCCTGCGAGTTACCTTGCCTGTGGAAATGAGTCGAGCGGCACCGGGCGATCTCGTTGAAATTCCTGTGGAGGTTTATAACCCGAGCCAATTGCCGACAGAAGCACAACTGGTGCTCAAGGGCTTAAAACCCGCTTGGCTGGTACAAGGCAGCGAACGCCAACTGAAAATTGCCCCTGGCAAAGAGGTGGAGGTGACATTCACCTGCCAGCTACCAGAAACCACGCAAACCCTAAGTCAGACTTACCCCATTCAGTTCATTGCCACCCATGCGCAGGGTCCCCCGGGGGAAGCTGTTGCGGCGATGGAAATCCTGCCTCAGGGTAAAATCCATTTCCACGCAGATGACCAAACAGCTCGTGCTGTCCCCCCCCGTTGGGGCTGGTTGCCCAGTTGGCACGCACCGATGATTGAGTATGTTCTGGATTTTGACAACCAGAGTAATCTGGAACAAACCGTTAACTTTAACCCTGAACCGATTACGAAGGCGAACCTCAAATACACGCTCGAACCGGAAACCTTACCCCTGAAACCTGGCGAAACCGGGCAGATGCATTTGCGGATTGGGGCGCGGCGTCCTTGGATCGGTCGGGCGCGTCATCGTTCATTTAAGGCTGACCCCACGATTACCGATGACCGGATGGGGGATACCACACCGGGCTTTCGGTATCTGAAGCTGAGGTTGGCACCGATGATTCCCCTGTGGCTGAACATTGCGATTATTCCGTTCCTGTTGTACCTGCTCTGGGCCCTGTCCTGGCTTAACCCCAATAATGACCGCTATGGTCATCAAGCAGCTGTCAACACAGTGGATATCAATGGCATTGGCACCAAAGTGGTCAGTGGTTCCAATGATCAGACAATTCGGGGTTGGAATGTAAAAGGCTTTTTTGTGCCCTGGATCCGTCAGGATATGGGGATTTGGGGTGAAGCCCAACGGGCTATTCGAGTGGTGCATCTACGGCCCGTTGACAATGATCAGGTTGTAGCAGGTTTGGAAAATGGGGATATTCAAGTCTGGCATTTACGCCATGCGGGCCAACTGATGGATAACTTTTTCTATCGCCAAGACGATCGCGTCCTTGCCCTGCAATATGAGCGGGATGCTCGCCATCTCTGGAGTGGTCATGGTAGTGGTTTAGTACTACGCTGGTTAATTTCGGAATCAGCACGGCTGCGCAACGCCGAACCAGAATCAGAGTTCCGTAAACCGGCCCAAACTCAGCAATTTGACTTTGCTGTCTACGCTCTAGCATTTGTTGAGCCGAGCGAAACCTTGATGGCAGTGGCCGGCCGGTTTAACCAGCTTGTGTTGTGGAATACCGAGAGCGATGCCATTCAGGTGCTGCCCTATCGAGAGGGGGGCAAAGATGACTATATTTTGAGTGTGACTGCTGCCGCTGAGCAACCCACCCGTTTGGCCACAGCCGATAATCGGGGTTGGATCACGATCTGGGATTTAGCGAACTGCATCGAAGGAGAGGGGACCGATTTTCCACGCCTACGCGATCGCCCCTGTGAAATTGTTGATCAATGGTCGGATGGTCACAGTGAGCAGGCGGTTCAAAGTGTATCTCTCTCTGCCGATGGCTGCTACCTCGCCAGCGGTGGGGAAGATGGTTGGACGAAAGTCTGGCCCCTCAACCCCAACGGCTCTCGGGCGACCCAATATGCCCAAGGCATTGAGATTGTCCGTTCTTTCCCGCGTCAAGAACGCCAAGACGGACGCAGCCAGAAGGTTTATCCTGCGATGCGTCAAGTGAAGAGTAAACTCCGGGATGAAAAATTGCTGATTACCAGTGGCAGTGATGATACCCAAGTCCGGGTGAATGACACCCCACGCTTACCCGAATTGGGGTGCGATCGATTTACGGCCGGTGCAACGGATTAAACCGTTTAAACTGCAATGCCCAAGCTCACAATTTTCCCTCCCTATTTTCTACCTCAGCCCATGCAGGACACCAGAAATAAAACTCCCCTAAATCCCCAGAATACTTTTTTTTACGCAAGCAATCTGAAGCTTGAACCTTGAACTCTGAACTCTGAACTCTGAACTCCACTTCTCTCTACTGCCACACAGCTCAAGACGAATGGTGTAATCGACAACTGTTATGACGACTGATAAGCTGCCTCCGGAACGACAATCCCATAGCAAGACCATTGGCAGTCCATTTGGCATTATTCTCAATCCCTCTGGGGGATTGACAGTGATGGCAGGCCAGACGGGCACCTTGAGCTTAAGTCTGATTAATGAAGGGGGCACAGCGCCGCTGGTTAACGCCTTTATTGATGAAACGTCACAACCCGTCCGGAATTGGTGTCGCCACCCGGAACAGCGTCTCGCTCTGGGCCTGGGCCAAAGCAGCGAAGTGCTATTTGACTTTGAGATCCCCTTGGATACGATTCCCGGGCCCTATCCCTACACCTTAATCATTGATGCTCCGGATCATTATCCTGAGGAAACCCCCATCCTCTTTGAAGAGCAGCTCCAGGTACTTCCCTATGTTCAGGAAGCCCGCCTGTCGAGTGATCCGACCTTTAATATTCAACCTGCCACCCTTGCCACTGCCCCCATGCCACTCCAACAGGGGCAGCCTCTGGACTTGGCCGTACTGGTGCAAAATCGCTCCGATCGCGTCGATCGCTTCCGCTTAACCTGTCCTGATTTAGAAGCGGAATGGTATCGAATTATTTACCCAGAAAGCTACAGTCCTGGTGGCGTGGTCACCCAGGAAGATAGCTTGGAATTGAATCCGGGGGATCAGGGAACCATTCGGCTCATTATCACACCGCCTATTGGTGTCCGGGCCCGGGTGTACACCCCGACGGTCTATCTTAAGTCGATCAATTCGCCAGAGCTGATGCTGCTGGATGTGGTCTATTTCCAGATTGTGCCGATCTATTTGCTGACGGCTGAACTGGTGCCGATTCTCAGCCGAATTACGCATCAAGATGGGCAATATATGCTCTTCTTGCGCAACAACGGCAACACCGAACGTAAGCTCCAAGCCAATTTGGGCCAGCCTCTGGATGAATCCTGTGATTATCGTCTCTACCCTGAGGATGCCTATATTCTACCGGGTGGGTCAGCGGCGCTGTCCTTGACAATCCACCCGAAGCACCGTTGGAAACGACCGTTTTACGGCAAAACCGTTGAGTTTGCGCTGGAATTGGCTGATCTTGAGGAACATCCCATTCCGAGCGATCGCTTTGCGGCTTCCGTACTCTGGGAAGGCCGACCCTGGTGGCAGTTTCTGTTGGTACTATTCTCCGCTATTGGGTTACTGGGAACATTGATCTTCTTGATTTGGCTCTCTTTGCCTCGTCCTCCCCGTGCCCCAGAAATCCTGCAATTCTATCCCCAAAGCTATAACTACGAAGAAGAAAACGACGATGTAGTCCGCCTCAATTGGCAACTTAATGAGCCCAAAAATCTGGCGAATTTGCAGCTCCAAGGCATCTCACCTGAAGGTCTTGTCACCAGTCGTCCGATTGTCTATGACTTTAGTACCGGGTTGCCGGAAATGCTCCAGGACTACTGTCAACTCGAAGACATTCTGATTTGCATCAATGTACCCACCGATGCTCGTCAGGCGGGAGATTATATTTTTGAGTTGGTGGCCAACCCTGTACCCAAACGGCGCGGTGGCTTTTTGCGGCGGATGCTCAGTCGAATTTGGCGCACACCCTATCAAGCGGCGACTACCCAAACCAAAACAATTCGGATGGCAGGTTTACCGATTCCAGAAGTGGTGAGCTTTGCCGCTAGCCGTGCCAGCTATAACGCCGCGATTCCTGAGCCACCAGAGAAGAAAAACGGTGAATCGGCAGACAATGCCGACGCCTCAACAGCATCGACAAGCCGAACCGAGCCCCCCAAGGATGCCTCGGCTGCCAGCGCTACAAATCCCCTCAAATTCCAATCCCCGATTTTTAGTCTTGAACCAGGTAGTAGCGGTGCGCCCCAGGTGACAACGCCCCCTCAACCCGCGGCGACTGACACAGCCCAGACCCAGAGTGGGGAAGCCCCTGAGTCCGCTACCAATGGCAATGCCGAAGACGATAACGAGCAAACTGAGAACGGTGATGCGACGCCAGAACCCCCATTTACGGGTATTTTGCTCAACTGGGAGCTTAAAAACCCCCAACAAATGAGCACTTTGCAACTGGTCGGTCGAGATGCCCAAGAAACTGTCGTCGGGCCAGATATCACCTACGACTTTAGTCAGGGAATTCCCCAAGAACTGCGAGACTATTGCCGCATTCGCGCTCGTACCCTGCGCTGCACTAATGTACCAACTGCCATTACTCAACCCGGTCTCTATACCTTTGCCCTAACCCCAATTCCCCAACAAACGGATCTGGATCCCATTGAACCCACTCTGACCGATCCCGTTAAGATTGTCTCTGCCCCCATTTTGATCAAAGCCTTTCAGATTAATGGGGTGGAGGCATTGCCCAAATATGTTATGCAACTGTCGAGTCAGCCCATCTTGCTCACCGTATCTTGGGAGGTGATCAGCAGTGAGGACGTGGTGGTGGAATTGCTACCCTCACCGGGCTCGGTTGCGGCGACAGGGGCGATTCCCTATCCCTTAAGCCAAGAAGCTGGGGTAGAGGTGATCACGCTCCAGGCCACAAATGGTTCTGGGGAAACCGTTAGTCGTACCGTCACTATTGAGAAGTTTGGCCCTGGTGAGACCCCAGGTGCGGCTGGTGAAGCAGCCCCAGGTGCGGCTGGTGAGGCCCCGGCTGCACCGGGAGCCCCTGGAGATCCGCCCCCACCGCCGACCGCCCCACCCAGCGAAACCGCACCGCCGTTGCCGAGTCCGCCGGATAGTTCGCCACCAGTGCCGAGCGATCGCAATACCCCGCCGCCTTCCGAATTACCCCCGACGTTGTACTAAGGGGAGACGAACTTAACGGTTATGCTTATTGGTTAAATTGATAGGTGGAGGAGACAATGGCTAATTTTTGTGACCGCTGGATCGCTTTAATACCCAAGTTCTATCCCAAATCTTGGCGTAAGCTGGGCTACTACTTAGGTCTGGGCGGGGCGATCGCAGCCCTGATTATTTTGGGCTTCAATCCCCAGGCGATCGCTTACAAAAAAAGCCACTTGGCCCAGCTCATTGACACCAACGCCTGTCTGTCCTGTAATCTCCAGGCCGCACCATTGGGGGGACGCGATTTGCGAGGGGCCGATATTGAAGATGCCAATCTACGCCAAGCCGACTTTAAAGGGGCCAAGCTCCAAGGCGCGAATCTGCTCGGGGCCAATCTCCAGGATGCCGACTTTCAGAACGCCAATCTCGGTGCGGCCAACCTCGAAGGGGCAGATATGCAACGGGTGCAACTCCCTGGTGTCTATATGTACCGTGCGAACCTCGAAAATGTGCTGGCCACCAATGCCAATATGGCCCGGGTCAACCTAGGGGGCAGCAATCTCCAGCGGGCTGATTTTAGTAGCGCGACCCTGGAAGATGCCAGCCTCAAAAATGCCGATCTGCGTCGGGCTAGCTTTGCCCTGGCTGACCTCACCGAAGCGAATCTTGAACGGGGGGATCTCCGGGGCAGCAATTTTGTAGAAGCGAATCTGACCGATGCCACCCTCAAATATGCGGATTTACGGGGGGCACATTTTGGCCAAGCTAACCTGTTTCGCACCAACTTCAAGAGCACCACGCTCGACAGTGAGACTGCTCTCGACAGTAAATCCCTGCTGATCTGGGAGCTGGTTAATGAACCGGCGCTGGGGGTGGATCTCACAAGCCAAGATCTCAGTGGTGCCAACCTAGAGAGTGTGACCTTGCTGGGGGCAGATCTCACTGAAACCAACCTGGCAGGGGCTTATCTGTTTATTGTTAATGGTCAGGGGGGACGGTTTGCCCAATCCAACTGGGAGGAGGCGGCTCTGAAGTATGTTGAATTCAACAATGCCGATCTTCAGGATGCCAACTTCCACGGTGCTGAGATTCGCAACACAGATTTTCGGGGCGCCGACTTGCGGGGGTCAGATTTTCGGGAAGCGCAAATTGAAACCACGGACTTTCGGGGGGCGCAATTCCAACTGGCTAACCTGGCCAATATCAAGCTTGAAGCGGGCACGTTGATTGACCCGAAATGGGAACAAATCTCAAAACTCCAGACTCTCGGGGCCCAGGGCCAAGCCTTGCAACGGGCTGACTTGTCCGATGCTTATCTTGCTGGGATGAATTTTCAACGGGCCATCTTAACGGGGGCGAATCTACGCGGTGCAGATCTTAGCAATGCAGATTTAACCAATGCACGGGTGGCAGATGTGGACTTTACTGACGCTAACCTAGAGGGAACGATCTTCAACAACACCTATGTTTGCCGGACAACCCTGGCGATCGCCCCTCCGGACTTTTGCGGCTATTGGAATGGTGAGCCGCCTGAGCCAGAAGCAGCACCCGATGCAGAGACAACCCCCAATTCAAACCCCACGCCTGACCCCACAACAACACCCAATTCTGACGCGATCCCCCAACCGAGCAGCGGCCAATGAGTACCCCTCTCTTCTCCAACCCGTCTAGCGATGTTAGACAAACGTCAATCCCCCCTGCCCCCCTTTATAAGGGGGGGAATGAGTTGTGTAGGCTAGTACTTAGGGTGGGCAATGCCCACCAAAAGTTGTGGCAATGGGGAGGCAGTCTCTGTGTTCTGCTGACAACCCTTGTTGGGACCCCTGTTTTAGCCCAAGACAAACTCGACGATTTCGACTATTGGGCCAGCCTTTGCACCACCTTGCTAGACGCCGAGCAATACGAAGATGCCCTCGCGGCCTGTGACCAAGCTGTGGGACTCTATCCTAATGACCCTGAAGCCTGGCACAATCGCGGCGATGTGCTCGCTGCTCTCGATCGCCATGCTGAGGCCCTGGTGTCCTATGAACAAACCCTACGCCAAGACCCCCTCTATTCCTTGGTGCAATCCAAACGCTGTGGCATGTTGGTGGCCCTCGGGCGTACGGAAGATGCGATTACCTCCTGTGAAGAGGGACTCGAAATTGATGGAGAATGGGGAGATGGCACCCCCGCGATCGCCTGGTATAACCGAGGTGCGGCACTGGTACAAAATAATCAGATCCCTGAATCCCTGGATTCCTATGATTGGGCGCTGCGGATTGATCCTACCTATTCACCGGCTTTGGCAGGACGGTGTTTTAGTTTGTCCCAGCTCTATCGTTTTGAATCAGCGCTGGCGGCCTGTGACCAAGCCCTGCAAATGGATAATTGGGATCATGAAAGCCCAGCCCTTGCTTGGATCAATCGGGGTCGTACCTTAATTGCCCTGGCCCGCAATCCCAATTTAGAGCAGAACTATACAATTTACGCTGATCCCCATAATCTACCGTTCCCGGATACAAACGGTCAGGGCAATAAAGTGCTCCTCAAACGGCGGGTTGCTGAACTCTACAATGAAGCCCTGGAATCCTACAATCGGGCTTTAGCGATCGACCCCAATAATGAATGGGCTTGGACGGAACAGGGTACGGTACTGGGATTGATGGGACGCAATACGGAATCTTTATCATCCCAGGATTGGGCGTTAGGACTCAGTGAAATCTTTGCCTATGCCCTCGCCAATAAGTGCAATACCCTCAACCGTCTGGGGAGCTATGAAGATGCGCTCGCCGCCTGTGACCAAGCGATTCAAGAAGGAGATAATCGCTGGGGAACCGAGGGGCCTGCCTTTGCCTGGAATCAGCGCGGCAATGCCTTTGCCGGTTTGTTCCGTTACGATGAGGGCTTAGCTTCCGTTGACCGAGCCATTTCCCTGCGTCCGGACTACGCTGAAGCTTGGCTCAATCGCTCGGTGCTGCTTTGGCTCCTGGGTCGCTATCCAGACGCATTTTTATCGACCCAAGAGGCGATCGCCCTGCAACCTCAATCCTCCCGTGCTTGGTATAACCAGGGTCGGGTTCTGGTGTCCCAGGGCAAGCTGGGTGAGGCAGCAATCGCCTATCGCCAGGCCCTAGACGGTGACTTTTATCTTGGCGGCCAGCCCTCCGAAGAAAACATTCGTGTGAATTTAAGCGCAGTGCTTTGGCGTTTAGGGCAATATAATGAGGGGCTGAGTCAGGCTGAAAGGGCAATTGCCTTAGACGATGTATCGGTGCTGGCCTGGTCGAACAAAGCCTTAAACTTGATGTCCAGTGGTCGCTACACGGCTGCCAGCGAAGCCTATCAAGAAGCGCTAGCCTTAGACCCAACAGACGCCAATCTCTGGATGGGCCTGGGGATTAGTCAGCGAGCACTCAAAGACTATGCCAACGCTATGGCATCTCTGCAACAAGCCCTAGAACTGGACCCAGAACTGGAACAAGCTCAAACCAATTTGGATGCGGTCATCGAAGCGATCGCCGAAGAAGCCGCCGCTGCGGCGGGAACACCCTAGCCTTAGGTTCGGTTCTACACCCCAGTTCCCTGCCCAAAACCCGTTACTATTGGGCCAGATTGCATTGCTGATGGTCATGCCAACCGCTGGGATTCCCACACTCAATCAAATTGTCGCCCATTATGAAAACCGCGACCTGCCCGGTCTGCTTCCCCCCACCGTGGAGCCGACCCGTGCCGAGCGGGAATGGTCGGCCGCGATCGCGGCGCTGGGGCAATTGCTGCAATATCTGTTCTCCACCCCCTCAACTGCCAGCCCAGCGGGACAATGCCTCGGCATTGTCCTCGCCGGCCCCAGCCCTGTTCTCGAACAGCCTCAACTCCTCGAACAGCTCCATGTGGGCTTATTTCGACCCCAGCCGCTGGAGGCGATCGCCATCCAGCAATTCCAACTGCCTGCGGCCCATGCCCAAAGTTCATCGGATTTTACCCCGACCAGCCAAGACTACCCCCTAGTACCCCATGATCTGTTAGTGCAGGAGCAGTTTTGTTTGGTGTTAACCCCCAAACTGAGTCTGGTGTTAGTCTTAGCCACCGATGAGCAGGGTCAAGCGGCGTTTCGTTTCTCGTTTTCCCCAGAAGTTATTGAGCATTGTTGGCAGGGTCTCCGCATACGACTTCACCTGACTAGCCCCCAGCTCGTCCCTCGCTTAGAGCAGCTAGTGGCGCAGTTCCCCCCCGCAATTCCAGACGAACGTCTCACTACAGCCTTTACCCGTCAACTGCTGGAGCATTTCCCATCGATCGCAACACCGATCCCCACCATCGCCGCCCCGATCCGCAAACCATCAAAATCCGCCGTAAGCTGCCCAGCCGAAGCGGATCATGCCGAGATGGAACTCCTGCAAGCCCTCACCCATGAGATTCGCACCCCCTTAACTACAATTCGCATGTGGACGCGCTTGCTACTGAAGAAGCGTAAAACCCTGAGCGAGGATGTGGCGAAGCGCCTAGAGAGCATTGATCAAGAATGTACCGATCAGATTAATCGGATGGAGCTGATTTTCCGGGCGGCAGAGTTGGAGACCCAGGCGGCGGAGAAATGCGATCGCATTCAGCTTATTCCCCTAGCACTCCAGCAGGTGATCCAGCAGCATATTCCCCAATGGCAAAAGCAAGCCCAGCGCCGCCGGATCACGTTAGATATTGGCTTGCCGTCGCAGTTGCCCGCGATCGTTAGTCACCCGGCTTTGCTGGCCCAGGTGCTTTCGGGTTTGATGGAGCGGTTAACCCGCAGTTTGCCCAGCGGGAGTGCCGTACAAGTCAATGTCACCACGGCCGGGAATCAGCTTAAGTTACAGTTCCTCTCTCAGGATGTGGTGCTTTCTAAATCACTCAAGTCGCTGGGACAGTTATTAATGTTCCAACCGGAGACGGGGAGTCTAAGTCTGAATTTGGAAGTCACCAAGAATTTGTTTCAAACGTTGGGGGGCAAGTTGACGGTGCGGCAGCGATCGCTCCAAGGTGAAGAGTTAACGATCTTTTTGCCGTTGGATAGCTATCAGATGTCAGCGTAGCCCTGACCAATAGGGCAGGAGCCTAGAGGCTTCAGTTTCCTCATCGCCTTGAACTGAAGAGTAACTGGGGCTAGGGAAAGCGCCGCGATCGCACCTCTTCCATAAATTCCTGTGTCGCCTGCTCAATGATGGCCTGTAAATCCACATATTGTTTGGCAAAGGGCGGAATCTTGGGCGAAAGTCCCAACAGATCCGCCGTCACCAACACCTGGCCATCACAGTCTGGCCCCGCCCCAATCCCAATCGTCGGGATGGGAATTTTTTGAGTAATTTGAGCTGCCACCGCCGCCGGAATATGTTCAAGCACGAGCGCAAACGCACCGGCCTCCGCCACCGCGATCGCCTCTTGCACAATGCGCTCCGCCTCCGCTTCGGTTTTGCCCTGTTGCTTGTAGCCCATCTGATGCACCGCTTGGGGCGTTAGACCCACATGACCCATCACGGGAATGCCCAACGTGGTTAACCGCTCAATGGTCTCAATCATCAGCGGATAACCCCCTTCAATCTTGACCGCCTGCGCCCCGGTTTCTTTGAGCACTCGTCCAGCTGAGTGGATCGCCTGACTCAAGCTTTCTTGATAAGTCAAAAAGGGTAAATCGCAGACCACCAGCGCATTCTCCACGCCCCGACAGACCGCAGCGGTGTGGTGGAGCATTTCGTCGAGCGTGACTGGGAGCGTATGGTTATAACCCAGCGCCACCATACCTAGCGAGTCACCGACCAGGATCATTTCCACGCCAGCACGATCCAGCAAACGCGCGATTCCATAGTCCCAGGCCGTCAGCATGGTGATGACTCGCTGTTGTTCTTTCCATTTCCGAAGTTGGGAGGGCTTGAATGCCATAGGTCTTGGGGGCGGTCGCCTCGACTCGCCGAAAATATGCTAATTTCGTATGCTGGTTTCGATAACTGCATATAACTGGAGTATATCTTGGATGCCTGAGCTGCTTGCGGAGCGAATTGAATCTGTCCGGGCGGGCCTATGGGGCGCGATCGCCCTGGCTAGCACGGAAGGGGTGGCGATTGGGGTGCAAGGGAATTTGGCACGGCAAGGGATCACCCCCCTCTTCCCAACTGAGAATTTGATAGTAGCGATCGCGGTAGCCCTCGGTAGCGGTTTTTTGTTTGGCATTGCCTACCGCTATATTGTGCGGGCAGAAACAAACCCGCATTTGCGGCAGGGTGCGGTGTGGGCGTTTAGTGGGGTGCGGTTGGGAGCATTGCTGGAGGCGCATCCCCAATGGTTGATGCAGCCAGAGTTAAGATTGATGGCGATCGCGGCGGGTCTCAAGACGGTAGTGGTGTTTGGCATAGGAAGTTTGGTATTAGATATCGCACTGCGGCAGGGTTGGCTCAAACCGTTGCAGGCGGCTAATCAACCAGTTGAATAAAGCCTTTGGTCAAGCGATTGTGGATAGCTTGAAGCTGTTGATGGGCAGCGGGTGGGATATCGCCATCACCATAGAGGGTACACGTTAGCACCCATTGGTCGGTGCGGGTAATTTGCTTGGTGGCGCTAATCTTGTCAAGGATTTGGAGCAAATCTGTCATAGTGGTCATGGCAGCAACGATGGTAGACGGCGTCACCCCGCTCAATGGGGCTTGATTTCATCATCGTGAATTGACCTAGGGCTTGTCTGTCGGAAATGTCGGGTCTTGGGTGTTGAGAATGTCGGTTGTCTTTAAATTCAAGGCAGTTGTCTATCCTGATGCTTGGTTTTGTTCGCAATATGATAGGAAACAATTCATCGAGCTGTATGAATATTCACTCATTTACAGATGACTGAGAACTAGAATGAGCGCACTTTGAAACACCAGGGAAGGATTGATGAAACTTAACGCTCTTTCAACCGAGGCGATCGCCAAAATTCAAGCGGCAAAATGCGATCGTATCCTCGAAAAACACGAAGGCCCCGATCGCTGGTCGAGTCTGCTGAACTATCTCGAACCTGAATTTCTACAAGTTGATGGGGCTTGGGTGTTGCTCCCTATTCCCCAATCACACCATGCCAATCTAACCATTTTGCGCACAATTTGGAATG
This sequence comes from Spirulina sp. SIO3F2, assembly GCA_010672165.1. Lineage (GTDB taxonomy): Bacteria > Cyanobacteriota > Cyanobacteriia > Cyanobacteriales > Spirulinaceae > SIO3F2. The sequence goes on from JAAHHN010000069.1 coordinate 29,257, forward strand.
GCGATCGCACGGTGCTGACAATCTTTCTCAAAGATACAACCTACAGCCAAGACTGGTTTGATTCAGGATATTTGGCCATTTGCGAGCAGATTAAGGGGGAAGCTTTTTTGTTGGCAACGGTTTATCATGAGTGGTTTATTATTGAGCAGCACGAAGGTGTTTTTAAAACCCAAATAGACTAATTTATGGGTGGGGCTGAACTTTTGCCCATTCTCAAACTAACTACTTCAGAAGCCTCCACACTCACCTTCAAAACATCCACAAACATCTCCTGATAGATATAGTCCCAGTGATGCTCAATGGGCTGTGATGGACTAAACCCAAACCACCCCTTGGCTCACCTGCACCGCTACTGTCAGTAGCATGATGCCGAGCACAGGCAACAAACCATAGCCCAGGCGGGGATGTTCATCCAGGGCGAGGCCCGCCGCGATCGCCAGAGAGACAATACCGTAGGTTAGCCGCTCGGCCGACACATCGTTGCCTGAGATAATCAACAAACCCAAACCACAAAACCCATAGAGCCCGATCGCACCACCCAACTGTGTTCGGTAACACCACAGTAAGCCGAGCCCCCCAAAGATTGAGACTAGGCGTAAAAAGCCTTGATCTCCGACCAACCAAGCCGCTGTGACCAAAAAAAATGTCCAGTACGCCGTGCTGCTGCCCAGACGTTGGCGCTGGCTCCATACCAAGACACTCACTGTGAATACAGCGAACACAGCCAGGGGATGATCCCAGCGTACCCACGCCCCTGCCACGTGGTTGGTTTGACCCCAAAGCGTGATCCGTAAGGTTTGCCACCAGAGTGCTAAGTTGCCCACATCCCGATTCCAATAGGCCTGAGCCTGGGAAAACGTCAGAGGATGGCCCCATTGCCACCAGCAATAGAGGCCATAACTAGCCAAACCGCCACCCATCGCCAAAATTGCACCATAGGTAAGCCAGGAGCGTCGCTCTCGCCAAGCCTGAAGCCACAAAGCAGGCAGAAAGGCAATGCCAGGGGGGCGCAGAGCTGTCACCAGGAAACCTGCAACAGTCATCCAGCCGAGTCTCTTTTCATCAAAGCTCTTGAGTAGCAGCACACTCAAGAAGATGAAGCTACCTTCGCTATAGAGCACTGTGCCAAATAGGGAACTGGGGTGAAGACAAAGAACTGCACAGCGGGCCGAGCGTGAACGCCGAGCTTCGAGCGGGCGAAGGCGACACCGAACGCCTCGTGAGTGCTGACGCGAACTTCGCGCTCGCGTCGACGGACCTCGGCCTCGC
>JAAHHN010000007.1 GCA_010672165.1 Spirulina sp. SIO3F2
TGAAGAGAGATTTAAGCAGAACAGTAATTTATGCTAACGGTGATGGTCTTGTCAGTAGCCTAAACGTTCATACTGGAGATTTTATCAATGCTCAATGGGGTTATAAAGAACCTCTCATCAGACTAACTGAGAATATCGTGTTTAAGGCTTTCGTTGACCAAGCTAGATTGAATGATGTAGAAATTGGCGATCGCACTATAGTGCGCTTAATTGCTTACCCCGGAGAAACTTTTTCGGGACAAGTAATAAAGATTAATCCGACTGTTCAAACAGAAGAGACGAGAGTTGCAAAGGTGACAGTAGATCGGCAATATACTTATTCAGTATGGATTGAAATGGACTCACTTCAGATGCCAACTGGGTTACAGGGATATGTTGAGTTTAATAAGAATAACGTTTCCTTGGTCATTCCAGAAAGTGCAGTGACTCATTTGTCTGGAGGTGAAGGAATGGTAATGGTCGTGTCTGGAGGTGAAGAGAAAGCAATTGTGAGAAAAGTGAAGGTAGGGAGGACATTTGATAACCAGCGAGAAGTCCTAGAGGGTTTGACAGTTGGAGAACAGGTGGCACTTCATCCTAGAGCATTAGAACCTGATGATTCCTTAGCATTAGAGGAGCTAGAAGCAGAGACGAAAGGCGATCGCTTGTAATTGTCAAGTTGAATTGGGATAAGATGACTATTTTGTAATGAATAGAGTTCAGCCGAAACATTGGTTTAACCGAGAAACAATTACCCTTTTAACGGGATTGTTCCTTTTGGTTCTGGGCTCTATCTTTCCTTGGTATCAGTTACCGCCTGAATCTTTAGAAATATTTGATACTAATCTGCTGCTCGCTAAGATAGCCAGAGTGTTGACGGCTTTATTGGCTATTTGGACTTTAGTTTTGGCTTTATTCTCTGGAATTAGCCGTCTACCTCGTTTTCCATTCTGGGTAGGATTTATTGTAGTGCTCTTGTTTCCTTATTTTATTACTACCTGGTCTCCAACCGTTAGTTATTTAACCGAATCTTACTTCGAACAAGGACGAACAGTATCCTCACAAATAGAGAGAAAATATTCTCAGATTCAGGCGCAGTGGAAACAAAACCTAGTTATAAGTGAATCCAAACCAACCCAATCGACTTTTTATTTTTCTATATCAGATAGCCGTTTTTTTCAAATGCCATCTTGGGAACAAGTTTTTCTCGATGGCTTTGGCTACAGGAATAGTTTTTTTGCTTTTATTGGAAAAGGTTGGAGTTTGACGGCGATCGCGCTAGTAATGATATTAATGGGACTCTATCTGAAGATAACTTCCCCTGGACTATGTTTCTTTTTGCAGGATATGAAATGGTTGGTTCCCGGCGTCAGTTTATTGCTGGTTATCATAGTTTTTCAGATAATTTCAGCTAATATTGTTAACCATAAACTCGATACTTTATTTGCTAAAGGACAGTACCAACAAGTTATCTCTCTAAGCCAAACTATAGAATCTTGGTATCCTCCTTTAAAGGGAGATGAGGTCTTTCTCCGACGTTTAGCAGAATCTGGGTTTTATAGCGATGAACCAGAGCCAGCTTTGGTTGATTTTGTTAAGGGATTAGAAAGATATCGTGTTGGGGATTTTAATAAAGCACAAAGCTACTTTCAACAGTCTCTCGAACTCCAACCCAATCGCTTTTTGGTCAGAGGATATCTAACATCAGCATTAATTAATGAAGCGGTTGAATATTCCCAATATTCTGACGGACCAAAATTACCTGTTGCATCTTCAGCTTTGCCCTATCGAGCCAACTTCCTAGATAGTAGTCAAGCTCAAGAAAGACCGAACAGTAAAAGACCAAATAGAACAGCAGAGCTTTTGGAAAAAGCACTAGAAGTTTTTCCCAGTAATATAGAGGTACTGTATGACTTGATGTTGACTCAAGCTATCAATGGAAAATTTAGCCAATCAGCCGAAATTGCTCAACAACTAATAGAATTACAGCAATACTCTCAGCAACCTAATATTTCCTTATTAGGCCAAGCATATCTACACTTAAGCTGGAGAGACTATCGAAATGGCGATGTAAAACAGGCCTGGAAGCGATATCGACAATCGATTGATCCTAGAGTCTGGAACCCAACTAGAAATTCATCGCAATAAATTATCCAACGATTTACTACAAGAAGATATTAATGAGGTTTTGCCCATGTCTAGTTACGATCCATCTTTCCAAGATCGTCTGCGCTTAAAGATTAGCCTAATTACCGAGCAACACTTGAAATTTCCAAGAAAAACGATTCCTTATCTATTATCTTTTATCTTTTGTAAAGTATTAGATGTGCTGTTGGGAACACGAAAGAAAAGTGCAACAAAACGTATTAGAGGAATCACCTATCAACTCGATACCCAAGACTTGATAGATTTTAGATTGTTTTACTTTGGTTGTAATGAAAATCATCTCATAAATTATCTTCAAAATCAAATTAAAGAAAATCATACTGTATTATGGGATATCGGGGTAAATATTGGCTCAGTGTCTTTACCATTAATTGCAGCTTGTCCTAACTTGCAAATTCATGCTTTTGAAGCATCGCCACCAGTCTTCGAGCGATTGAAAATTAATGTCGATCTTAATGGATTGACAAGAATTAAACTTCATAAAATTGCTTTGGGAAATGAATGTAGAGTAGTTGATTTTTTTGTCAGTTCAATGGTTAGAAATAGTGGTGTAGGCTCCTTGGCGAGCACGAGCAATAGCACCAATGTTCCTGTTCAAGTTGATTGTTATACTGGCGACCATATTATAGAAAAGAAAATAGCCATTGAACCTTCACTGATTAAGATAGATGTAGAAGGCTTTGAATATGAAGTTTTAGCCGGTATGAGATCATTACTAAAAACTGCTGCTAACCTAAAAATCGTTTTTGAACACGAACCATATCGATTAAAGGAAAGAGGAATGCGCCCTGACAAAATCGTTAATATGCTCATGGATTATGGTTATGAAATGTATCTGATTTCACACCAAGATGCTTTTTACAATATTTCCCAAAACTCCCTAAAGAAATTTGAATTATCAATGCTAAAACATAAATGTGATTTTGTTGCCATCCGAGAATAGATTGAGTGATTTCTAGTATCAATTAAAAAAAAAATTTGTATTCATGATGTAAAAGGCAGAAGATTGGGTTGCGTTAATGAAGGTTTTAAACCGTTGGCTATCATTAGGAATTATTTTAATCTTAGGCTGTTTTCTAGGGCTGTTAGGAAATTCTATATGGGATCAATTGCCATCTGCTGTCAATCGTGTTGATTGGTCGTCCGAAGCACAATGGATTACCTCACAAGAAACAACCTATCGTTTTTTTGCAACTCGTCGGTTTAGCCTATCCGATCCCCCACGGTCGGGTTGGTTGCGCGTCAGCGCCGATAATGACTTTGTTCTCTACGTTAATGGTAGAGTGGTGGCCCAAGAACTCAGTTATCAAAGCCAAATTCCCCGCAATTCTTTGGGTTTAGCCGCAAAAATTAGCGACCCATTTCAGAAGTTTAATGATGGTGTAGCTTACAATCTATATGCCAGTGACTGGATTCAGATGCCCTATCCCAGAGACTGGAAGTTAACCTCCTATGTCGATATTAGTTCTTACCTACAAACAGGTAAAAATGTTATTGGTTTAGAAGTCCAAAACAGCACAAAAAAACCGCGTGTTGTGCTTGAGGGCACTGTTTATACCTTGGCAGAATCAGCGCCCATCAATTTAACAACAGGGGCAACCCCTTGGCGAGTTTCCGCACTTTCTTATAATCACCAGCGCCTCAAATGGTCTGACCCTCATTATTCAGATGAAAGCTGGCTGGATGCGAAGCAACTCGGTAGAGTCACAGAAGCTACTTACAGTAGATTGAGCAAGAATTTATTTAGCCGTCCTTTACAAGGAAATTGGATTGCAGGAGATGAAAATTCTCAGGGAGAAGTATGGCTAAGAGGGTTGTGGGAGATACCCAATAAACAATCGTCGCGTGCTTTTATTCGCGTAGCAGGAGATCGGGACTTTTATTTACTTATAAATGATCTGCTTGTAAACCGTTTTGTTGGCAAGCAGTTAGACCTTTCGGGGCCGGCTACTTTGGATGATCAGGGTCAGCTCGTCCGTTTTAATGGTACCCAGCTATATTTGATCGAGGTAACTAATTTTCTAAGACCTGGTATTAATACTATTGGGGTACGTTTAGCACGTCTTCTAGATCCTGACTGGTCAGCGACAAAAAATGGTGTCTTGACTCCCACAGGCGCGATTCAATTTTTCTTAGATGGATGGGTGGAAACAGACCGAGGTGAAATGATAGCTCCGATCGCCACCGATGCTAACTGGATGACCTTAACCGAGCCAGTTTCTGGTTGGACGGAGGGGAAAGGTACGGGAGAACCGGCGATCGCCATGCAGTTACCACAATCCCAAGAGTTTAAATACAACATTCAAGGTGATGGCTATCTGTTTAACTATCCTAATTATCTCTGGCATCAAGGTCTTTGGTGTGCGGGAGGGATAATTAGCACGTTGATTTATGCCTGGGGTTTTGGGCGATTTTGGTTGGCACGTCAGAATGGCTGGTGGGATAGTCTTGGTGCTGGAACTGCTTTACTGCTGCCAGGAACCCTATTTTTAATGGGTATCGGCTTGCTCAAACACCGCTATGCTGAGGCGGAAAAAGGATTATTATTTGCTCAACCCCAAAGTAATGCTCTCATTTTGCTTACCTTTATAGCGATCGTTTTGCTAACGCTACTTTGGAGTCAGATTAGACAAAACTCACCAACATGGCATCACTTGACTCTGTGCTTTTTATTGGGCTTAATGATCTGTATTGGTTTGGGTTGGGCAACTGGAGGAAATGCTGTCGCGATTCTTTTAGCTGCAATCGGCATTTTAGTTTTAACGCTAATAAGTTTGTGGGGAGGTGATCGCCTCCGAGACAGCTACGGGAGACTGCGACAAACATGGCCCACTTGGGGTCACTGGGTTTTGTTAGGGGCGATCGCCATTATTGGTTTTAGTCTGAGGGTTTACAACCTGGATTTTGCCGATTTAGACCCGGATGAAAATGTTTCTCTAGATGCCGTGCGGGGAATTCTCCGCACTGGCGCTCCCATTACTACTGCTGAGATTTGGTATACTCGCAGTCCTTTCTTTCACTATCTACTCGCTTTATGGTTAAGGATTGTTGGCGACTCGTTCACCAATGCTCGCTTTCTATCCGTTCTTTGGGGTACAGCAACCTTGATTGTAGTCTATATTTTTACTCACCAAGTTACGGGAAAAGTCTGGATTGCTCTCATCGTCACAGCACTGTTAGCACTTGATCCTTGGGAAATATGGTATTCGCGTAATATTCGTTTCTATCAAGCAACTCAGTGCTTGTATTTGCTCTCTTTTTGGTTGTTTTTCAGAGGCTTTATGCAACGTGCAGGAAAATGGTATCAGCACCTATTTTTTTTGTCCGTAACGTTAATGTTGCTCTCCCAAGAAGCAACTCTGACTTTGCTGCCAGTATTTTTCTTGGGCTTTTTCTATTTCTATCGACCTTTCCGATGGTCTAGCGACTGGTCAATTATTCTCGGGTTTGTGATGACAATGGGAGTGTTTTCCTATAATGCGACTTTCTTCATTGTCAAAACATTAACACCCTTGGCGGGATTATCCTCAATGACCATCTCATTTATCAAATTTCGAATTTTCTATGTTTCATTTTTCGCCAATGAATTTTTAGTGGGTTTTAACCGAATGCATATCCTATATAGCTGTCTGTTTTTCGCAGGATTGCTCTACTTTATTATCTGCAAAAATAGTAAGATAGCATTTTTTTATAGTAGTGTTATTATTAACTTGATTTTACTCACTCTTCTCGTAGCCTTACGAGCTTCACGATACACCTATCCTTTTTATCCTTTATTGATAATGCTATCTGTATACGGAATATTTTGTATTGCAGAAAGCCTAGACAAAAATCTGGAATCACTCTGGAAAAAGCCACTATTTATCAAAGGTATTGCCACAACTTTTGCATTCTTATTATTGCTCGGAAATATAGAGCCTGGACGTATATTAAACAGCTATAATGAGTCGATTACAGCTCGTCATCTTCAGGTGTCCGAATATATCCGAGAGCATTGGCGAGATGGAGATGTTGTTATTTCTAATGTTCCCGCAGTACATGCTAATACCCTAGGTGGCGCAGATTACTATGTTCCCCATAGAGGGTCATTCTTTGATGCTGTTTATTGGAAGAACGGACGTTTAATCGACCGATGGGAGGGTCGTCAATTATTAACTAATCCAGATCAATTCAGTCATATTTTAGCAAAAGCTAATCGAGTTTGGATTCACCTCATACATCAACCCCAATTACCAAAGGATTATGACTTTGCCAAATTTCATGCTCTTTTACGAACCACAGGCCAGCCCGTCTTAGAGACTTTTGGCACTGACCTACGTCTTTGGCAAAAAGATGATGGTTTGCTTCGGACTCTTCCGAATCGAGGTAGAGATTTGGGAGCTTATTAAGAGTATCGAATCTATTACTGAGACAGCTTGATTAATGAAGTCAAAACTGTTTTTTATTCTGAAAATAATAGTTAGTCTAGGACTTCTTGCTCTAATCTTCTTCCATGTAGATATCGATCGAGCTTGGAGACAGTTCCAGACGCTTAGATTATCATTTTTAGGGTTTGCTCTCCTCTACTACACAGGCTTACAATGGTTGAGTTGCCTACGCTGGCAGATTATCCTGCGATCTGCCAATCATTTAGTACCAATGAGTAGTCTGCTTAGTAGCTATTTTGCCGGAATGTTTCTTAACTTTTTTCTCCCCAGTTCCCTGGGTGGAGATGTTTATCGTATCTATCGAATCGCTAATGCAACACAAGACTCGGAGACAGCAGTTGTATCTGTATTTTTGGAGCGCTTTACAGGTCTTGCTGCTTTATCAGCTTTAGCTGTATTGGGTTTACCTCCTGTTTTTAAGGTAGTAGGACGTTGGGATATTGTCATACTGTTTTTGGGTTGCGTTGCTGCTTTAGTCGGAGGAGTGCTGCTAATTGTCAGTCCCAGGCTATTAATTTGGGCAGAACCTTGGCTACAAAAGTTGCGCCTGAATAGTTTGGCAGCTCGCTTGGCTAAAATTCAACTTCTTCTGAGACAATTCGCTCAACATCGTCAAGCTTTACTTAAGTCGATTGGGCTTTCATTTTTACTACAGCTTGGCATTGTTTACTATCACTATTGGGTCGCCCAAAATCTGAGCATCTTCATTTCCTTTTGGAACCTTTTAGTGTTTATTCCGATTATTTCAGTTGTTACTTTAATCCCTATTTCTCTGGGAGGATTGGGATTGAAAGAGGGACTGTGGGTTTACTTACTCGGTCGGGTTGCTTTAAGCTCCGAGCAAGCTCTATTGCTATCATTGACGATTACTTTGCTCGCTTGGCTGCTAAGTCTGCCTGGAGGAGTTATCCTGCTATTAGATTTGGCAGGGTTTCAACAGGGCAGACAAGAAAAACTCAAGGGTTGATAAGCTCAGAGGGTGAAAACGGGCTTGAATCTAACGCCAAGTTTGGCTTTGAGCATTGAATATTGCCTTTGTAGGACTCAGTGTAGCAGTCAGCAATAAGATCACCCCAAACCAGCAATAAGGGGGAATTGAGTTAAACTAAGCCGGACAGTCACCCATCACCCTTTACTAGACCAGTGTCTGATAAAACAAAAACACCTCAACATCCTTATAGACTCAAGCATTCTGGGGACAGTAATGGCAAGACTATTGGTAGCATTTATAGCCATTTCAATCTTGACTGATGATCATAGGTACTCTTCTCTCAGATATGGGTGTGGATGGTGGCTATCTCAGTTTTGGTAATTATTGCCAATTATCTCAATCTTAAAAGAAGTAGTTGCTTATCGTGGTGAAGTTTAAAAATGCGCTAGTTTGCTGTGATACAAAGACTGAGCGCTAGTTTAGGAGCACATCACCATGTCCCCAACTGATATGACTGACACGTTCATCACATTGATTAAGTTCATGGGACTGTTCTCATGTGTATACTTGGGGACGGTTTTGGCATCACGGTTGCCACTTTGGATTCCAGCCGCAATTTGTGCTGCTGCTTGGTTTTTATCGCAGGCGGCAGGTGGTGTGATTGCCGATGCGTCTGACTATATTACAGTGGGAACACTGATTGGCACTGTTTTTGTCGGCATCCCTCGACGTGTTTTTAAGCTGGGGGCGTAGGCGTTAGCTCCTCAACGATGCTTGTGCTACTCTGAAAACAAGGTGAACCGCTTCACCTCTTTCCGCATTATTGCGGCTGCTGAACAATCTAATCCCTCCATCCTCAGTTGCCTCCCGCAACTGAATTATTGTTCATGCCGCAACCCAAAAACTTAACCCGCCTGCTGCGTGCTCTTGCACGTCAGGGGCTAGAGGTTAACTTCAATAACAATATTTATTCCGTCCGCTGGCAACAGGCTCACCATCCTTCCGCAGAAGTCCTGATCCCGGCCGAACTCCCCGTCGAGGGTAAAGCCCTGCAACAACTTGCCACCCTCGCTCAAATCCAACATCCAGAGGGAGGTAAAGTGACAGCTACTCGGGCTACACCCGACTTCCATCCGGGAGATGCAGGGGTAGCGATCGGCTCGGTGATTCAAACCCAAGATCTGGTGATTCCCGCTGCCGTTGGCTCTGATATTAATTGCGGAATGCGCCTTCATGTGGCCGATCTGACCGTCGATGATTTCTTAAGCCAGCGCGATCGCATTGTTGACCTACTCAAAGGCGATTATTTCCTGGGTACTCGGAATCTCGCGTTCCTCACAGCCGACTTCCGTGCCCTCTTTGCCGAAGGTCTCCTGGGCTGGCTCGCTACTGCCGAAACCCGCCCCCAAGGCAGTCTCCAGCAAACCGATTGGTCGCAACTCTGGTCAGATTGCGATCGCGTTTTTGCCCAAGGCTCTTTGGCTGGTCATCCACGTTGGAGTCCAGAAGAATTGGTGACAGGTGAGGGCTGGATTCGGGATGGGGACTTAGCCACAATCGGCGGCGGTAACCATTTTGTCGAAGTGCAATGGGTTGAGCAAGTCTGCGATCGCGCCACAGCCTATGCTTGGGGCGTGCGTGAAGGTCAATTGGCTTTTATGGTGCATTCCGGCTCCCGCACAGTGGGCAAATATATTGGCCATCAGTGGCGCGATCGAGCACGGGCAGCTTGGGTAGAAGGCGTAGCCTATCCCCCATCCAACTTGTTCTCTCTTTCCAATCAGTCCCAGCCAGATTTAGTCAAAGACTATCTAGAAGCTGAAGCTACTGCTGCTAACTATGGCTTTCTCAATCGGTTGCTGCTGGCCGAACTTTTACGGCTGCGGCTGCGCCAATGCTTTGGCGAAGTGGTTGCACCACTGGTTTACGATTTGCCCCACAATCTCACGCTGCCTGATGATGAGGGGTGGATTACCCGTAAAGGAGCTTGTCCGGCGCTGGCTGGCCAGCCTGTGATTATTCCGGGTTCGATGGGGAGTCCTTCTTATTTGATGCTGGGGCAGGGCAATTCAGACTTTCTCCAATCAGCGTCCCACGGCGCAGGTCGAGTACAGTCTCGGTTTGCGATCGCGCAACAAGCCCAAAAACAGGGGGAAGCAGCGGTGGGGTTAACCGGAGTGGATTGCATTACTCTACGTTCAGAGCGCCGCATTGAGGAAGCACCTGCTGCCTACAAACCGATTCAACCGATCATTGATGCTCAAGTGGCGGCGGGTATGGTGACGGCAGTGGCACGATTGCAGCCGCTGTTGACGTTTAAAGCTTGAAACTGAGCTATCCATTAGACAAAAATCCTTATAATCCTTGCTGCGCAAGACTTTTGCGACTCGTTGGGAGCTGGCTTTTAGCCTGCTTTAGCGGTGAGCCATACGGTTTAGCGCTTGACGGTGTGGGTCGCTCACCCGCAAACCTCGCGAGCTATGTTGTCACCCAAATCTATCAGGGCTTTGAGCGATTGCCTTTAGGGATGACAAAGCGGGAATTTACAACAATAGTCCGGACAGTTTTGGCAACGGAGCTATAAGGCTTACAGGGCAAGTATCCTAGCTATCGTCTATTTAAATCAAAGTTAGCTTTCAGGCTGACATTGATTTAAATATTTCTGGTAACGTAGGCTTTGGATTACAGGCGATATAGGGGGTCGTTTTTTGTCCGAAGTATTGTTACAAGTAGCAATATACCTGAGCATTTTAAGCCTGGCCTACTTAGTTCTTTTTCGCACTCTGTTATGGCACAATCTACTTATTTTATTCTTGTAGAGCCTAATTCTACTCTGTTTCAGCCTCTTTTCTCTTCTTCTGCTGAATAATTTTAGGCTAGATATATCGCAAAAGTACAAAACTCAGCACTTGACTTTTTCCAGAAAAATAAACAATGTATTATGGTCACAAAAATTCTCAATTTTACTTTTCAAACTTTCGTGATCTGGTGCAAAGAAAAATCTAGAATATTCGCCATTTCTTAGCTTACTAAAGTCAAATCTATCTTCAACCTTAGGGATTGCATAATATTTGTTTTTGTATATAAATAAACTAAAGCCATTAAAGCTTTTCTCAACTAATATCGGATAAGTCACGTTGGCTAAATCTCCTAACAAAGCAAGATTGATTTCCTCTTTAATAAGATCGGCTGTCGAAGCTTCAATAGCTTGTAGGTAAGCATCAGATTTAAACTTATTAATCTTGAATTCTCCATCTGCTTGAAGTATTGCATAAAATCTGTCCTTGAATTGGATAATGTTAAAACCCCTATAGCCTTCTTCAATCAAGATTGGCTCAGTTACTTTAACTGGTTGCTCTAAGGGAATATTATTGTCAATTTCTTTTTTTAGAGGAATAACTCCTGATGCTTTAAAAGATGGTGAATAATCGCCAGACTCAAACTTATTGATCTTGAATTCTCCATCTGATTGAAGTATTGCATAAAACTGACGTTTAAATTGAATAATATTAAAGCCCCTATAGTCTTCTTCAATCAAGATTGGATTTCTATCTACAAAATCTGGACGTATCGATTTTGTGAAGTCATTAAACTGACAAAGTTGAGAATCGTCTTCCAAATCTATTGTCAGATCACTGAGCCGTAAAATTGGACTATGAGTAGATGAGAAAAGGAATTTATAATAGCGATACTTGTGATGAATATCCTCAACTTTATATGTTCTACATTCATTAATAGACCAGTAGGAATTATCTATGATCTGGCTTAACTCTGACCATGAATTGCCATCATTCGAGCCTAATACTTTCCATGCTTTAGGCATTCGATTCGGTTTTTCAAATGCACGAAGAGAGTAAGCTTTTAAAACTTCTTTTTTGGGAAGTTCAACTTGTAGCCATTGAGGCATTTTTTTATTGGTTTCCCAAAAAGTGGTAACATACTCATCAACTGCATTTAGACCTAAATCACCACGCTGGAGAGTTTTCACCTCTCTTGTTGAAGATGTTGTGATTCTTCGCAAGTTGAGATGCTTACCATCTATAGAATATGCAATATCATTGAAGTTAATATATTGTTGTGTCGAATCTGTGTATTCAAAAGAATTATCTTCTATGTGTGGATCGATCTGGTGTACTTCAAGAGTTTTGATATTGTTCTCTTTCAATACTTTTATAACTAGAGAAAGAGTTGGCTGTATAGGCATACCAGCAAATTCCAATGATAAACCTTTCAAAAAAGAACCTCTTGCTGCATCCTCATTTAAGGCTACTGTAACTATTCTTCTTACAGTTGACACATCAGAAATATTAGAAGCTGCTATACGCCCTCTTACAAAATTCAAGCTTCTATGAGCATTGAATACTACTCTATACAGATTGGAGAATGTAGCATAACCAGTAACTAAGGGAAAGATGATTGCTAATACGATTGACCAATAGAACTTGACGTATTTAGCCTTGTTACTAGATATCGTAAAAAATATCAATTTCAGAACTGCAAGTAAAGCTATAGTGCTATAAGGCAGTATAGAGCGAAAAGTAAACCATTGATGTGAAGTAGCACCTTTAGAAAAGAGAAGAGGAGAAAGAGAGACCAGAGGTAATATGACGAGAGTTAAAAATATTTGAAGTATCCATGTATATGTTCTATTCTTTTTCGATTTTAAAGGGTGTAGTGATTGTATTGAACTGACCAAATAATAAATAATTGAAATTACAATCAAGCATAGAATAACTTTACTCGAAGCATACCTAAAAAGTAAAAACAAAGAACCAGAAATAGTGACATTGAATATAGACAGAAATAAATTCAGTTGATTGACTATGTCTAAAGAAACACTCGCTTCATAAAGGCTGCCAACTGCACCTGGTCTATCTCCTAATAATTGGAATTTATAATCAAGAAAAGGTATCAATAGAAGCTTATAGAAGACAAAATAATTTATCATGCCAAATCCATAAAGAAAAAAATCTCTCAATACATATTGTCGTGTTTTTGGCCAAGAAGAAATCTCAGAGAAAACAACTCTAGAAAATGTAAATACAAAATGTAAATACAAATACGAAAGTTGCTGTAGGAGGATAGATCAGGAGTGCCATAAAAAACAGAATAAATGCAAGAAAGTAAATCCTGATTTTTCTTGAGGATAAACTGAATATTGTTCTGAAGTTATTGATTTTTATTTTTTCGAGAGTATAATATGATGAGATTGCTAATATTGCTGCTATGATTCCAGGTACAAGATTTGTCACCCAAACGACGAAGAGCTGGTTACTAGGAAGCGTGATGTAACAGAATCCTAAGATGAAAGATTCTGTTATAGATAAGAACTTATTTTTAGTGAAAAAGTGGAGAAAGAGATAGGCACTGAAAAATAAACATACTAGGCTAAATAATCTTGCTACAACAAGATCATGAAAGCTATTAAGCGGTATAAAGTGTAGATTTAATAGCAAGGCTCCGAGTGGTCTACCGATATAGAGTAAATGATGTGTTTCTGGAAACCACTCACTACTTTTGTCATAGGTAAATGCCATGTGGTCATTATGAAATGCAAACTCACTTAGTATCGGAGTATAAACAATAAATCCTAGAATAAACATGCCGATAAACATTCCTACTCTAGAATTATATTTTATGGATTTCATGAATAAATTTTTTGGGAAGAATTTGACTATAAAGTTTGCTTGAAGTTTTTAGACTTATATTAGGAGGATGATGGCTTGTAATCTGATTCACAAACGAATACAGTTAGAGGCTTTTTTCTAACTCTAGTCTCAGCAAGAATACGGGCCATATATATCGATATTGTCCCAAGAGATAAAAAAATACCAATCATCATCAAACTTATAACGACCATAGGAGCTGTAACTCCAGGCACGACTATTCTTAATATTTGTCCAAGCAGAAAAATTAGAGCATATAAGATAGAGAGTATAATGCCAAGGAAGCAAGACATACTAGAAATCAAAAGCGGCAGATCGGAGTGTAATGTAATCGCTCGAATGAGTTCTCGATAGGGATTAAGACTACGAAATAGAGAAAACTTTTTTGTGCCCGCAAAGCGAGATTCTCGCACATATTCAAGATATCCTTGAGGAAATCCTACAGACGCTGTAAGACCTCGCATAAATGGATCATTATCTGCGTATAGTAAAACGGAATCAACTGCTCTTCTTGAGAGTAATTTGAAGTCTCCAGAATTGGGTTTTAGCGAAATATCAGAAAGAAATTGAATTACTTGATAAGCGATAGAAGTCAATAACATTTTTATGACATTCTCGCCCTTCCGCTGAATTCGAACAGTATTAACCACATCCAACGAATCAGAGATGGCTTTCTCTAACATTGTAGGAATCAGCTCAGGTGGATCTTGAAGATCAGAATCTAAATAGACTACATAGTCAGCTTTGGTGTACTCTAGCCCCAGCAATAAACAAGAGGTAACACCATAACATCGAGATGTTGTGATAACCGATATTGGATAGTTGTCTGATAATTCTTGTAGAATAAAAAAGCTAGAATCTGTGGAAGAATCATTAATAGCAAGTATGCGATAAGAGATTTCTGGAATCGACTCAACAGATTTGCTAATACGCTGTATAAGTGATTGAAGATTTTCTGCTTCGTTTTTAAAGGAGAGAATGATTTCAAGGCTGATCATGTAATGAAGTGATGATTTTTGAGGTTTTATAAATAGAGCAAATGATTTTTTTATAAATAAAGAATATTTTTAAAAAGTCCGAAATGGATTTTTTGTTGAGGATGATTGCTTTTTATCTTATCTGTATAACTCGCCATTTAATTCGAAGCCACAGCACTCTTAGTCGCCAAGCTCGTGTCTTTTCTAGTCTTCGAATTTCAGCCATAAGCTCTTCAGAATTTAATTGCGAACTATCCTCATCACATTTTTTGGGTTCAAAAATCAGAAATTTACTGGATCGCATAGCAGTAATGCGATCGCAGAGAAGCTTTCGATTCCTATCATCTGGAGGATAGTAAGGTTTTATATCTTGAGTAAGTGATTTTAACCGAATATTTTTCTGTAAAGCTTGAATGCGTCTCCGAAGATTTCGAAAAGAAGATTCAACTAGAATTTCACGATTATTATTCATATCAATCTGATAAAGATCAATATATCCCAAAGACTTAGGAATACCATAATAATATTCTTTCCATATTACGAGATTATAATAGCGGGTAAAGTAAATTAATTTTGGCTTTATAGCATCGCTATTAGATCTGTAATCAGCCAGGAAATCATTAAGATATAGTAGGTGTGTTTTGATTCTAAGTTTCATGATCAGCCAATACACGCGTAGCCGCCAAGCAGGTTTAGACTCAATTTCACGGATTTTATGCAGCAAGCTTTCGGTATTAAGATTATTAAGACTATCTTGATTGTCCCAACCAAGGAATCGAGAAAGATATAAAAACTTACTACTTTTCATCGCTCTTATTCTCTCTTGAAGCTCTTCTAGAGTAGTATTTTGAGCAGGCGCAAAAGGGTAAATATCATGCTCGGGTATATCAAGAACATAGCTGATAAATTTGCGAACATAGCTAGTGATAGAATCTCTAATATATAGAATATATGTTGAAAGCAGAGTTTGTGTAAACTCTCGATACTTTAAAGGATTAAGCACAATTGCAATTGATGGACGCAGTAAATCGACAGAAGCAGTCTCAATATCTTGAATTGAGGCAAAAATTGGTTGAATTTCAGCATCGAGAAATTGACTCATACCCTTTTTGTTAGACAAAGCTTGCTCATGAATGATTTTATAAGCTTGCAGAAATTCAGTCGTATCTTTAGAAAGAGAAATTAACATGGTTTTCAATCTAATATTCTGCTTCAAATCAAAATCTTTTTGGAATTCTTTCTTGATATAAGATAATCTGTATTTTGCAAAGCTGGGATCGAATTCGATAGCAGCCAGAAAATACTTTGAGTTTTGAGTATAAAACCCTAAGTAGTAATGGATAGAAGCTAGAATGATTTGAATGAGCTTCTTTTCTTGGACAGTATCATCTGATGTCAAACTCTCAAGTACGCAATCAAAATAATCTCTGTAGTTAAAATAGTTAGAAAAGATATCATAGGGAAAAACATCTTCTAAGCAATTGATCGACCAATACTTGGGTGATTCATGGAGAACCTCCATGGCGGCATTAATAGCTTGAGAAACTTGGATGGGATTTCCAAAGTGGATCAATGTCCGAATAAAGTTAAATCGTAATACAAGAGAGGTAGGGGAGTTTGCGATCGCATTTTTATAAATTCTCTCTATATCTTTCAACCAAGGATTAAACGATAATATATTAATAGAGCGATGGTAATGAAATAGAGTGATCTCGCGCGCTTGATCAATCGCAATTCTTGGAGATGAGTTCTCTATCGATTCAATATCACTCAGACGTAATAAGTTTGCCTTATTAATTTCATCAAAGACTTTACTATGTTTGAAATCATGGCTAGGCAACCATCCTTTATGTAAAACAGTTCGTTTTTGAACTAATTGATGATAATTGATCTTTTTTCTCTGTTTAGTTATACCAGGCTTAGCTGCTAATACTGTCAAGTAGCGCAGAAACTGTGAAGCGACCTTATTAGCAGAAAACTCTCTGCGGATGATTTTAGCGCATCTATGAGCTTTCCATTGATAGTCAGACCAATTTTGAGCGATATGAAGTAAGTTTTGGGTTAAGTCCTCTTCATCATAAGAATAAGTCAGAACCCCTTCTTTCTCACCTACAAAGAGTTTGAGAGTACTTTCTTTCTGAGTCACTAAGCCACAACCTAAGCTAAGTGCTTCCAGACCACGCGTTGGTGTTGCGCCCGGATGTCGGACATATG
The DNA here is from genome assembly GCA_010672165.1 of Spirulina sp. SIO3F2. Classification (GTDB taxonomy): domain Bacteria; phylum Cyanobacteriota; class Cyanobacteriia; order Cyanobacteriales; family Spirulinaceae; genus SIO3F2. The sequence goes on from JAAHHN010000007.1 coordinate 16,361, forward strand.
TAAAACAAACTTTAGAGCTGGACAAATTCTCATAATATTCGTCTGTACTGGTAAAACCATGAATAACTTTTATATTGAGTCCAGGCACTCGCAGAATTTGTGATAGTAAGTGAGCTTTGTCTGGATGATAAGGATGAGTTACGGTGCCCGAAAGATAGAGATCGATCGGTCTTGGCTTCAGTTCTAACTCTGGAAGTGTTCTCAACAAACAAAAAGTCTTAGGGAAAGTTGAGACAGGGACAGATACCAGCTTTGAGACATCTTTCCACTCTGTGCTATCCGTCACGAGCAACTCATCAAACAGTTGTAGCCAAGGATAGACGGCTTGAATATGTAGGTCATAATCGGCGGTCTGTCCAAAGAGAGGGCACGATAATTCTTGAAGATTAGGTGGAATCAGATGCCACTCGACCATTTGGCAAATGTAAAAATCAGGTGGCGCTTGTGGGTTATAAAATTGATGAATATCCGCGTAGGGTTGATTAGGAATATCATCAGGATGAAAGCTGATATTCTTGACCAGGAATTTTGGATCGTCTTCCACACCGGCTAACCAATCTGTAAAATGGTTGCGAATCCAAGGTATTTGAGCCAGTACCGTGATTTTTGGCTGCTGAATCAGTTTGAGAAGATTCTGGGCATGAGTTGTCGGAACTTTTTCTAGCAATTGACAAGCTAATCTATCATCGCCATGCATCCAATAGGCAACTCCTTCGTAGAAATTGGTATTGGTATTGTGACGATGATTCTGAAAATAGGCGATCGCCTCTGTTGTCTTGCCAATCAGTGCAAAAGCAGCATACTTTTCCCAAGCTAGAGGATGACCTAATCGCGCAACTTGGGTATAGTTTCCAGATTGAAATAGCTGTTGAGTTTTGCCTAGGGATAACATTTTTTTCTCCTCTATTCGGAAAAGTGCTTAGGTTTTTACCTAATAGAATTGAAGTTGATTTATTCGGGAAATGTTGATCGGAATTGTATTAAAGACTCAATAGATCTCTAAGAGAATTAAGTAATTTATTGATCAAACTATTACTCGAATCATTGTGTATAACTTGAATTCTTTCTTTTAAGCGATCGCAAGAAACGTCAGTGATTATATTTTTGTGAATATCCAGACTTATCTGGTCTAAATCTAACGGGCCTAAGTATTGAGGTATTCCATGAAAACAAAGCTTCCAGGCAACAATATTGTAGCCATGCATTTGCTCAAGCAGGGTGGGCGAAGGATAGTAATTGGATTGCTCTCTATCTGGCAACACACTCAAAGACTTCTGCATTTCTACATGAATCATCGACAGTAGTTTTGCATAGGTATCGCCAAAAATGATTCCTGGGACTGAGTTTAAATCAACTTTATCAAGTTCAATATGTCCTATTTTACATGGGACTCCAATAAATACATCTTTGAAATATATAATGTTATAGTGTTCTTGGTTACTGATGAATCGAGGTGGCAAGTATGGCTCTTCAACATCAATTACACCCATTTGAAATTCAACACTATCCAGATAAGAATGCAAGTTGTAGTTAAAATGCGATTCTATTTCATGCATGTCAGTGTCTTCAATACCGATACAAAATCTAAATGCATCGCATCGTTTACATTCCTCCTCTTTATCGGTAATGAAACGCCGTATTTGATTTGCATCTTCTCCAAACCAAATATCTTCAAAGCTGGCATCATGTAAATTTCCAACTGAATACTTATAGCAGAGTTGAACCTCTCCATTTGGCAAAATTCTGGCAAAATTAAATGCCGAGTTACACTTATAAGATGGCATCATTGCATGCTCTTTCCATAAGTATAGTTGACGACAATTTTCTAGTCTTCGCACGTCAGCGCGATCGGAGTAAACCCACTGACCGCTAAAATTTTTTGGATATTCTTGTTGAATTGATGATTGCCGATGATACTGCTGACATAGAGCGATTCGTAGCCGGTGTTCAATAATATGACGTGACGCTTGGTCTAATACCTCTTGAACTTTATCTCTGATCGGATATAAGCACTCTCGAATGAGATCAGCATCCGGATATCGAACAATCATTGTGATGATCCGAATCATATCTATCCCCAGTGATTCCCAGAGATTGATTGCTTCAAGGGTTTCATCCAAGTTGCTTCTCATGATGGTATTGTTGACAGCAAAATAAGTCTCATGGTCAGTGAGCCTATCCTTGAGCTTTTTGATATTCTCAATAACTCGTTCATAGTTAGAATGACGGCGTATATAGTTATAAGTTTTGGGTGTTCCACCATCGAATGAGAGAGTAATTAGTTGCATGCCAACATCTGACAAAGCATTCAATTTATCCTCACTACAATGGGTTACATTTGTGATTAACTCTAGCTTCATGTTGAGATCACCAAGCCGTCTCACTAGACTTGAGAAATCTTGATGGAGCATTGGCTCAAAGCCAGAACCAAGAACGGTGTAACATCCTTTAAGGCATCGAAGTTTATTGACGAGTTCAATGTCAAAAAGTTGAGTGGGTAGAGAAGGCTCAAAACTAACGTGACACATCCGGCAACGCAAGTTACATGTATTGGTAACTTCAATTTCAAGTAATTCAGGTAATTTCAGTATTCCATTCCAATTATCAAATTGAGCCATGGTCTTCCTCAATTGGCAGATCTAATTATTTTTGTGATAATGAAGTATTTGATCCTTTTTGATAGCTGATGCAAAGGTTGAAATTAATATAGATTTTTCACTAAAAAGCCAACCCTGAACATTAAAGAGTTCTAGTGGTGTGTGCCTTTGGATATTTTTCTTTCTAATTTATGGGCAGCCATTTTTTTGATATGCTGAACTGTTCCTTTGCCAAACTTTTCATTAATCATTTTTAAGTAGTGAGGGCTACTAAAGTAAGACTGAAAAGCATTATCCCGGAACACTAAGACCTGAGCAGCGCTTAGATATTGAGTTCTTAAGGGCAGGCTCTCAAAAGCATGTTGAGAATATCCTGCCCAAGAACTAGGTAATTCCCATCCTTTTCTTAGAGCTAGATTATAGAGTTGAGAGCCTGGATAGGCCATTGTTGAATAGAAATTGGCAAACTCACAGTTGAGTTCTAAGGCTAAGTCTAAAGTTGCTTGCATACTCTCGAAATTATCTTCTGGTAAACCAAAGATGTAGTTGCCAATAACGTTAATGCCGGCATTACGAATTTTTCTGATGGTTTTGTAGATATCAGTTTGTCCAATCTCTTTGTGGACATTATCTCGAACCCGATCGCTTGCCGCTTCAATCCCTAAAGCTAACCAGTTCACACCCGCACGCTTTAGCGTATCAAGCATCTGTTCTTGCACCGTATCCACCCGTGCATAAGCCCAAATATTGAGATCATAACCCCGCTCAATAATGCGATCGCAAATTCCCAGAACATGTTTAGCATTGAGGACAAACATCTCATCAGCAATTTTGAGATTACGGACGCCATATTGATTGACCAAGATGTCGATCTCTTGGATGACATGATCTAGGCTCCAATAGCGATAGCTGTTCCCGGTTTGCCCTAGCAAGGCTTCTCCTTCTTTAAATGGCGCTTGAATACAACAGAAGCTACAGCGGAAGGGACAACCTAGAGTGGTGTAGAGAGCTGCATAGGGGTGACGTGATGAGCCATCAAAACAATGCCAGTTGTGGGCTCGATATTTTTCCATTGGGAGTAAATCCCAGGCAATACCCGGTAGCTCACTATCTAAATCTTGAACCAGCGGTGCGCCCGCATTCGAGCAGACTTCAGACCCCTCAAAGTACCAAAGTCCCCGCACCTGGCTGTAGTCTGGCTGAGCTGTTTTGAGGGTAGTAATAAGGTCACTCAGGGTATAAAGTCCTTCGCCAGACGCAATAAAATCCGTATCTTCTTCACGGAGCGATCGCTCCGGCAAGGCTGCCACATGGCCACCCACAATAATCATCTTCTGGCTGGGAATCTGTTTTTTCACCGCACTACAGACAGCGCTCCCCCCAGCCATCACCTGAGTTGAGGCTGAAGGTTGGTGGCCATAAACCACAATTGCCACCAATAACGGCTCAATAGCAGCGACCTGCTCGGCAATTTCCGCTGGTTCTAAATTGTCAGCACAGGCATCCAGAATCTGAACAGAATAGCCTTTCTGGCGCATAAATGTTGCCATTAAGCCTGCCCAGATGGGTGGCTCAATCGCCGTCAGCTCTGATGCTAGCGATTGATAAATGCGCTTGCGGTTGTTGGGGTTGATTAAAAGTAAATCAACTTGAGAAGGCATATTGTATGCTCCATCATATGATTTGAGGACGGTAAATTATAGATTTCCCTATACCTATAGGCTGTTGAGTAACTCACAAAGACTCAGGATTTTTTGAGATTCTAAACTGGGGTAGTTGCCAATATAGAAGCCATAAAAATGGACATGTTCTACATTGGAATAGTTTTTATGTGCTTCATTCTCTATGAGCTTACGCAAATAGGGTTGACGTAACTGATTGCCTCCACCTGAAGTCCCCCGCCGAAACTCTACCTTGGCTGCTCGCATCGCTGCTATAACACGATCGCGTAATGGGTCATCGGGATGCTTGAGAATTAAGGTAAATGCATAGTTACAACTGCCTTTAAGGGCAAAGTCTGTAAGATATTTACCAGGATCAAGATGATCGAGAAAAAGCTGGAAATTTTGCTGTCTGAGTAAATTATTGGCATCAAGACGTTTCAGCTGATTACGCCCAATCACAGCATTGATTTCGGTGCTCCGGACGTTATAGGCAGGAAAAGCAAAGATAAAGTCAGGATTTAAATCTGGATAATCTTGCCAATAAGTGTGCTTCAGGGAATCAGAGGTAGATTCTCGTACCATGCCGTGGGAGCGCAACATTCGGAGGGTTTGATAGAGCTGCTCGTCATCAGTACAAATCATGCCGCCTTCAATAGTGCTGAGGTGGTGAGCATAGTAAAAAGAAAAGTTCGACATCAGACCGAAGGTTCCCAGCTTCTGACCCTTAAAGGTTGCACCATAAGATTCACAAACATCTTCAATTAATGGAATGTTGCGATCGCGCAGCTCATCTAACAACATTTGATTGAGGGCATTGTAGCCCAGCACATGGGTTAAAAAGACTGCCCGTGTTTGAGCTGTGAGCTGCGCTACAACTTGTTGAGTATCCATCCCCAAAGTGTATGGATCAATATCCACAAAAACAGGTTTGAAGCCACAGTGTAGAACCGCCGCAATATCAGACACCCAAGTTAATGTGGGTACAATAACTTCACCATCACCATAGGTCTCTCGAATGGCTGTCAGGGTTAGCAGGTTAGCAGAGGAGCCAGAATTCACAAAAACACTATATTGGCACCCCAACCAGTCTGACCACTCCTGTTCAAAAGCTTGCACATTTTTCGATTGAGTCAGGATCAGATCATCTTGTTTTAAGAAATTGATAACTGCATCTAGATCTTCGCGAGTGATGTTATTTTCCATCAGCAGCCAGTCAAGGTGACTTGAGGATTGTTGCTTGTGTTGCAACTGCATAGTGTAATCTTCAGCGGATAGCTGTAATGTTGTTGTAACTGTTTGATGTTGCTTATAGCAGAAGAATATTTACAGCTTTCCTATGTTTACGGTTTAAAATACATAAATCGACATAATGGATTGTGCAGTCGAGATAGTATTCTTTTAGGCTTAACACTAAGATTGACCTCTATTCCATTACAAACTATTGACTCTTACAATTCAAAATCTTTACATTTTTGGGGTACAACATTTAGATAGATGCAGAGCATCTATCCTTTTTGTGTCGGTTGCTTAAGGTTGATCTATTTGGAGAGCGAAACTTGTGAGTTTACATGTCTTAGTGACAGGCGCGGCTGGCTATCTCGGTTCTGTGCTGTGTGAGCAGCTTCTGGATGCCAATTATCAGGTCACAGCCTTAGACAATTTGCGGTATGGTCAGAATTCGTTATTTCATCTCTGCGCCAATCCGCACTTTGATTTTATCTTTGGCGATGCACGGAATCCGGAATTAATGCAACCGTTGACTCAGCACGCTGATGTCATTATTCCTTTGGCTGCGATTGTGGGTGCGACTGCTTGCGATCGCGATCCGTGGGCAGCGAAATCTACGAATTTAGAAGCTATTCAAATGCTGAATCAGGTGCGGAGTCCTCAGCAGCTCTTGGTGTATCCCAATACCAATAGTGGCTATGGCACTCAAACGGGTGAAATCTATTGCACAGAAGACACGCCACTAGAACCAATTTCGTTCTATGGGCAAACCAAAGTTCAAGCTGAGTTAGAGCTGCTGGCGTCGTCTAATGTTATTACGCTAAGGTTAGCCACCGTCTTTGGCATGTCGCCCCGGATGCGACTTGATTTGCTCGTGAACCACTTTACCTATGCAGCGCTCTTTGAGGGTTATATTACGCTGTTTGAAAAGGACTTCAAACGCAATTACATTCACGTCCGAGATGTGGCGGATGCTTTTATTTATGTGATTGAACATGCTGATGCTCTGCGAGGCCGAGCCTACAATGCAGGCCTCGATGCTGCCAATTTTTCCAAGGAAGAGCTGGCCCTGAAAATCAAGGCCTATATTCCTAACTTCTATATCCATGCTGCGCCCATTGGCAGCGATCCTGATCAGCGTAACTATATTGTTTCTAACCAGCGGTTAAGGGAGGCGGGTTTTGAGGCGAAACGTACCTTAGACGAAGGAATTCAGGAGTTAATTAAGGGTTATCGGATGTTGGGTCGAGGTAAGTTCAAAAATGTCTGATCAGCCCCGATTGCAAGGCCGATTACAAGACTGTACAGCGGTGATTTTGATGGGTGGTCTGGGCACACGGCTCCGCTCAGTGGTGTGCGATCGCCCCAAACCTCTCGCTCAAGTCAACGGCCGTCCGTTTATTACCTATCTGTTGGATCAATTAGCGGATACAGGCCTCCAGCGGGTGGTGCTCTGCACAGGCTATATGGGCGACATGGTAGAAGTTGTTCTCGGACAGATCTGGCGATCGCTGGAATTGATCTATTCTCCAGAAAGCATGCCCCTCGGCACGGGCGGCGCTCTCCGTCTTGCGGCTCCCCATCTTCAGTCAGCAACCGCATTGGTGATGAATGGCGATTCTTATTGTGATGTGGATTGGGCGACGCTGTGGACACAGCATCAGCGATCGCCCCAAGGCTGCACTATCGTGCTGACGCAGGTGCAAAACGTACAGCGCTTTGGGCAAGTAACGTTGAATACCAGCCAACAGGTGATCCAGTTTGCAGAGAAAGGCCAAAATTCGGGTTCGGGATGGATTAATGCAGGAATTTATCTGCTGCCTGTCGCAGCGATCGCAGCCCTGCCCGCACACCAGCACTGTTCGCTAGAGACCGATCTACTCACGCAGCAAGTGGCGCACAGACAATTACGCGGCGTTAGGACTCAGGGGCTATTTATTGACATTGGACTCCCCGATTCCTATCAGCAAGCCCAATCTCTCATGAGGGATATTAAGCTCCAGTGCTGATGAGCAGAACACCCTTTAGGATTTCCTTTTTCGGTGGTGGCACAGACTACCCAAGCTGGTACAAGCACCACGGTGGTTCAGTTTTAGCCACAACGATTAATCACTATTGCTATTTAACCTGCCGCTATCTACCGCCGTTTTTTGAACATCGGTTCCATGTTGTTTACTCCCGCATAGAAAACTGCTCAACGATTGAGCGGATTCAGCATCCAGCCGTTCGGACTACACTCAAATATCTCAACCTGCATCAGGGTTTGGAGATTCATCATGATTGTGATTTACCCGCCCGTAGCGGCCTGGGATCTAGCTCGGCGTTTACTGTGGGTTTGCTTCATGCGCTGCATGCCCTGCACGGTCAGCACCCCAGCAAGGCCCAACTGGCACAAGAGAGTCTCCACATTGAGCAGAATCTTTTAGGGGAAACCGTGGGTTCTCAAGATCAGATCTGTGCGGCTTATGGGGGCTTTAATCACATCACCTTTGGGCTCAATGGTGAGATTTCAATCCAGCCGGTTGAAGTGGATGGCGATCGCCTCCACCAACTCAATCGCCATTTGATGCTCTTCTACACAAAGGTGCGGCGCACTGCAACTGCTTCGGAGATCGCCCGCAGCTATGTTCCGAACTTGGTGAAGAAGCAACACCAGCTCGGTATGCTGCAAGCGTTGGTGGATGAAGGGCTCAAGATTCTGGTGAACCATCATGATTTAAACTCTTTTGGGGAGCTCCTCCACGAGACTTGGCAGCTTAAGCGAGACTTGGGAGCGCAAATCTCCAATGCCCAAATTGATGACCTGTATCGCTGTGCACGAGCGGCAGGTGCGGTAGGCGGTAAACTTACAGGAGCTGGCGGTGGGGGTTTCTTGTTACTGTTTGTGCCACCGGAAAGGCAAGCCACGGTGCGCGATCGCCTCCACAACCTCATCTATGTGCCGTTCCAGTTTGAAGGGTCAGGCAGTCAGATTATGTTTAGCGATCGCCAGCAACCTGATACGCAAACTAATCAAGCGATCGCGCCCTCGCAAACATTTGTCCACGCGATCCCTGATCGAGACAGTAAGGATTAAGGGAGGCAGCCTGAAATGGAACAAAACGACAAAATTTTTGTGGCTGGCAATGACACCCTCATTGGTTCTGCGCTGGTTCGTCAGCTTAAATCTCAGGGCTATAGTTCGCTCGTTGGGCAAGGCGATCGCGGGCCAGACTTGCGAGATGCGCGTTCTGTTGATACGTTTTTTGCCGCCCACAAACCTGATTATGTGTTCCTCGTTGCAGGCGAGTCAGGAGGCATCTTGGCCAATCAACACTACCCCGCCCAACTGATGCGAGATAACCTGCTGGTGCAAACCCATGTGATTGAGAGTGCGTATCGTCATGGGGTGCGCAAGCTTCTCTACCTCGCCAGTTCCTGTAGCTATCCCAAGCATGCTGCCCAGCCGTTGCAGATAGATTCATTATTAACCGGGCCACTAGAACCCACCAATGTGCCTTATTCCGTTGCCAAACTCGCAGGCTTACACCTTTGTCAAGCCTATCGTCAGCAATATCAGGTGGATTTTATTGTAGGGATTCCGGCCAATGCATTTGGCATTGGGGATGACTTTGCGCTAGAGACAGCCCATGTGATCCCCGCCTTGATTCACAAACTTCACTGGGCTAAATTGCACAAACAGCCCAGTATTGATGTGTGGGGAACGGGGCAACCGCGACGTGAATTTGTTTTTGCGGATGATCTGGCGGATGCTTGCCTGTTTGTAATGCAGCATTACAGCAACAGTCTCCCGATCAATCTGGGTGGTGGCACAGATCTGTCAATCCGGGAGTTAGCTGAACTCCTCAAAGCTGTTGTGGGTTATCAGGGTCGGTTGAACTTTGATACCAGCAAACCCGATGGCATGCCTTTGAAGGCACTCGATTCGACCCCACTGTTGTCTCTCGGCTGGCAACCCCAAACAGCTCTAGAGTCTGCGATCGCTGCAACATATCAATGGTTCCGAGAGACTGCTGATGGCTAAAACCGACCTCTACACCCCTTTTTATCGTGCCCTCTACCGAATTCGCAGGGTTGAGGAGGAGATTGCGCGGGTTTACCCCACTGATAAGATCAAGAGCCCCATTCATTTATCCATTGGTCAAGAGGCGATCGCAGTGGGGGTTTGTGTTGCACTCCAACCCCAAGATATTGTCTTTGGCACCTACCGCAGCCACGCCCTATATCTGGCCAAGGGGGGGAATTTGAACCAGATGATCGCTGAACTCTATGGCAAGGCGACGGGTTGCGCCAAGGGTAAGGGCGGTTCCATGCACCTGATTGCTCCAGACGTCGGCATGATGGGCACGTCAGCAGTCGTCGGTACGACGATCGCCAATGCCATCGGCTACGCCTATGCCCTCAAATATCGGCGGCAGAACGCGATCGTGGTCAGCTTTTTTGGTGATGGTGCGGTGGATGAAGGCGTCTTCTCCGAGAGCCTGAACTTTGCCGCTCTTAAGCAGTTGCCAATCATCTTTATCTGTGAGAACAATTCCTACGCCATTCATACTCATCAACGCTTGCGGCAGGCTCAGCTCAACATTCGCGATCGCGCCCAAACCTATGGCATTCCCGCAGACCGCATTAATAATAACGACCCCTTCGAGATTTACGAGCGGATTGCCGCCGTTGCCGACCCGTTACGACGCGGAGAAATTGGCCCCTGCTTTTTTGAATGTCTAACCTACCGCTGGAAGGAGCATGTGGGGCCAGGCGAGGATTATCACTTGGGCTACCGCACTCACGAGGAGGCACAACCCTGGATTGATAGTGACCCGCTGCCTCAACTGGCTCAACAGGTCACAGACCAGCAACGCACCGCGATCGAGGCAGACGTTGAAGCGGAAATTAGAGCGGCGTTTGAGTTTGCTGAGCAGAGTCCCTTTCCAGAGCCCGCTGAGCTGTATACCGATGTGTTTAAAGCACGGGAACCTGCACCCATAAAAACAACTCCAGCGTCCGATCGCATTTGCTCCTATGTCGAAGCCCTGCGCGAAGCGGCTCACCAGGAACTGGCCGCAGATGCTTCAACCCTAATGCTTGGCTTGGATGTGGATGATCCCAAGGCGGTTCAAGGTACAACCCAAGGGCTGCGGTCTGCCTTTGGCCCGGAGCGAATTTTTGGCACACCCCTGGCAGAAGATGCCATGACTGGAGCCGCGATCGGGATGGCTCTAGCCGGACTCCGCCCCGTCCATATCCATATCCGGATGGACTTTCTGATGTTGGCGATGAATCAACTGGTGAATGTGGCTGCCAAGAGCCGCTATATGTTTGGTGGTCAGGTCTCAGTTCCCTTGGTCGTGCGGGCGATGATTGGCAAGAGTTGGGGTCAGGGTGCTCAACATTCTCAGGGGCTCTATGCCTTGTTTATGAATATTCCAGGTCTCAAGGTTGTTGCTCCCACCACGCCCTATGATGCCAAGGGTTGCTTACTGGCCGCGATCCGCGATGATAATCCCGTGATTTACGTTGAGCATCGTTTACTTCATTTCCAGAGTGGCCTGGTTCCCGAAGAGCCCTACGAAGTGCCAATCGGTCGAGCCCGAGTGACCGCGATCGGTACAGATATTACCCTGGTCGGAATTTCTTATATGCAGATTGAATGTCTGCGAGCCCAGCAGTATCTGCTGGATGTGGGCATTACGGCGGAAGTGATTGATCCCATTTGGCTAAGTCCCCTAGATATTGAAACAATTGCGACTTCTGCGGAGAAAACGCAACGCCTCTGTGTGGTGGATAATGGTTGGCTAACTTGTGGGGCTGGGGCGGAGATTATTACTCAAGTTTTAGAGCGACTCCAGGGCAAACGCCCAATCCAGATCCGGCGTTTAGGCTTTGCGCCCGTCACGTGCCCTACCACTCCTATTCTAGAAGACCAGTTTTATCCCAATGGCCGCACGATCGCGGCTGCGGCGCATCAACTGATCAAGGGTGCTGAATGGCTGCCAGAAGAACGAGCTGACCTCAAAACAATTGAGTTTAAAGGGCCGTTTTAATCGGCATCATGATCGATATTTGCGTATCGGCGAGACGTAATACTGATAGAACTGAATGATGCAATCTGCACCCATTTTTTCTAGAGTTTTGCGAATTATTGTTCTCAGCAGCATGAAATAAAACCTGACCTGGCATGGTAGATAGCCTTGACCGTGTAGAATGCGCGCTTTAGTGATCTCTTTATAGTTGGCAACCCAGTTACGGTCAGAATTACCGCCTAAGGTCATATTGGCGATCGTCTCGTTGATATAAAAAAACGGCATCCCGGCAACTTTGGCTCTCAAATAAAACTCATAGTCATTGGCATGCCCAAAATTTAGGTTGTATATCCCAACCGTTTCATAAACTGCTAGCGGGACAAACGCCGTAAAATGATTAATACTGATCGCTTTTTCAGAATCATCGCGGGCAGTAGAAATATGATCAGACTGGCCGCTCTCTCGCCAATAATGAAGATTACCATGCAGAATTGCGCCAGGATGCTGACGATGGAACAGTGCAATGCGAGGCAATATGTCATCAACATAAGAATCTCCCGCAAAAATCATGCCAATAATTTCGCCATGACTGGCACGAATACCTTTGTTCATGGCATCACTGGTGTTAATATCACTGCCACTGATGACTTGAGAAATCTGGTCTCGATATTTCTCTATAACCTCTAAAGTGCCATCGATAGAGCCCCCATCAATAATGATGTACTCTAAAGGTTCATAAGCTTGCTGGAGAACATTTAGAATGGTTTTTTCCAGCGCTTGAGCCTGATTGAGTACGATAGTAATAATGCTAATGCTGGGGTTGCTCACAGCAGATCTCCAACACCAGAAGCGTCAATTAAGTGCATAGCGTTGCTGTTCTCGTGCCGTAGCGAGATAGGCCTCAATTACGCTTTGGGCGGGGCCAACTTGCTGAATCTGCCCCTGATGGAGCCAAATAACGCGATCGCAGGCAGCCTGGATAAACTCCATCTGATGAGATACAACCACAACCGTGGTCTGAGTTTGCCACAGTTTTTGCATTCGTTGCTGACACTTGGCTTTGAAACGTTCATCGCCCACAGACAGCACTTCATCTAGGATTAAAATATCCGGCTGGACATCCGTGGCAATGGCAAAGCCTAAGCGGGCTGTCATCCCAGAAGATAAGGCTTTAACAGGTGTCTTTGCATACGCTTCAAGTTCAGCGAACTCAAGAATCGCTGATACTCGTTGTCGCATTGTTGATAAGGGTACACCTAGAAAAACGCCATAGGTCAAAATATTATTGACGACAGATAAATCCCCCACAAAACCTGCACCGAGTTCAATTAAGGGGGCAATTCGACCGTGAGTCTTCACAGATCCGAGGGTCGGTTCTAAGATGCCAACAATGACTTTCAGAAGCGTCGATTTTCCTGAGCCATTGGCACCAATGATTCCGATTTTTTCACCCGTTAAGATTGAAAGATTAATATCATTGAGGATTCGATGCTTCACCGGACGGTGATACCGACCTTCAAGTAGTGATAGAATCGTTTTTTTTAGATCATAGGTCAATTCTTCCTGTGTTCTTCTCCATAGGGAAACTTGATTGAGCGTAATCATTATAAAAGATCCATATATTGGGTTTTCCAGCAATGGAAACAGGCCAAGCCGATCGCTAGTATTAATAGGGCCGTTGAAAAAGAAGAAAAGACCACGCTCCAATAGGGGACATGGCTGCTAAAGACAATTTGTCGAATACTGTCAATAATAATGAACAGTGGGTTGAATTTTAGAAACGGTTGGATTGCCTCAGGCACTATATCCGGTGGGTAGAAGACTGGACTACTGATCCAGAGTGAAAAAGTAATCAATTCATAAAAGTATTGCAAGTCTCGGAAAAATACATAAAGACCACTCACGATCAAAGCAATGCCTAGACAAATAATTATGAGCGCGATGAAGGGCAAAATAACCATACACATATTGACCCAGCTTCCTGATTTTAGCAACGTTAAAAATAGAACTAAGGGTAAAACACCTGTTGTAAATTGAACGGTATTAGCAGTGACGATACCAACGGGAAAAATGCTCAAGGGGAGCTTAATTTTATTTAATAGAGTTCCATTCGAGACAATGCTTGTTAACGCCTGAGTTGTGGACGCTGAGAAAAAGTGAATGACGATGAGTCCCAGAAACGCCGCCATTGCATAGCTTAAGAGCGAGTCATTATAATAGCTGGCAAACTCGGCTCCAAACAGTGCGGTATAAATACCTGTCATAATCAAGGGGTTGAAGAGTGACCAATATGTGCCGAGCAATGAGCCGCGATATCGTGTTGCGAGGTTCTGAAAGGCAATAATTCGTACTAACTCGCAATAGCGATTATATAATCCTATACTTAAGTGATGATATAACCTTGTCTTAAATTGAATTTTTTGTGAGTTCAATTTTCTGAGCAATTGACGCTGGGTTTTATACCTTCACTGTAATGTTTTAGATTTCCCGAAGTTGTGTAGGTCAAGCTGGCAACTTCAATGAAAGCTGGTCTTAGACCATAACAGAAATAGTGCTGTTCAGGGTATTTCGGTAAGACGTCACTCGATTCTAGGGGTTCCCGATGTGATGTTTTTATCCGTTACCGGGCTCTGCCAGGGAATGCAAATATAGAGGCTTTGTCTCGAATCACGCAAAGTATTGCTATAAACTGTAGGCGTCAGAGCTGCAAGCGATACATTTCACCGCAACACTATAAGATGAAGAAGACTGGTAATAATGCAGTCTACGATTGATGTTGCGTTGTCATACCCAGAGTATTATCTCCAAGCGTTAAATGAGGAACAGTCGTTTGACGATGGCGCATTCTGTAGATCGGTAGCGGCTGGACAAAACCTTTCAATGACTGTTCACCGCTGTGGATAAACGCATCTTTATTACTTAATTGTTGGTACGTGGCCTCAGAGATAAGACATTCATTGGCAGGACAAATGCCTTCAAGCCGCGCAGCGAGATTCACGGTTTGGCCCAACACAGTGTAGTCGACTCGCTGGGAACTGCCCACATCGCCTACCACCGCTGTGCCACTGCTAATGGCCACATGAATTTGCAACGGTTCTGGAAATGTGTTCATCATATTTAGCTTTTCTAGATGTTTGAGCATACTTAACCCTGCTCGAACAGCACGATCGGCATGATTAGTCTGGGGCTCAGGCGCACCGAAAAAGGCCATGATGCAGTCGCCAATAAACTTATCTAATGTCCCACCTTGAGCAAAGACAAAGCCCAACATCTCGTCAAAGAAGCGATCGAGCAGATGAGCAACTTGTTGAGGGGTCATGCGCTCAGACATATTGCTAAACCCAACCAAATCCACAAAAATAACACTGATGTCTGCTTCTTTGGGTTTAATTCGTCCCGCCGCCAATTCACCCGCATTAATGAGCTGCTGCACAACTGCTGGAGAGTGGTAGCGTTCGAGTTGCTGGCGAATCCGCTCTTGACCTTGCAGTCGGCGATGGAGGAGCCAGCGCTGGACACTGTAGGCGACCAGGTTGGCAATGGTTGAAAAAAAGCTCAAGTCCTCGCCCCCTTCTGCACTATCCGCGGCCTTGACGCTGACATCGGCATACAGTACACCAACCACCTGATTGGTATCCCAGAGCGGTGCGGCTAGAACGCCTTCAATTTCTCGAAACACAATACTCTGTTTACCTTCAAAGCGTTTATCGGTTTGGGCATCTAGAGTTTTGATGGCAATTTTTTTGTTGAAAGCCTGGCTGCAAATGCTGCGACTAATCCAAGCGTCGGTTTGGGGGTCTGGGCCATTGAAGGGAGTAACAGAATTGATCACTTGCAGTTTACGATCGCCCTCCACATCCACCAAGAGTGCTAGACGCTGCATATGGTCAATCTCCTTAAAAAGGATCGCCTGAACCTTGCCAAAGATATCCTCAATCGATTCGGCAGAACTCAAGTTTTTAGAAATTTCCACCAAATATTCCAGACGGGCGATACGACGCTCAGGTGTCTGTTCAGCTTTGCTCAAACCAGTTTCGAGCCATTGTTGTTTGAGATCTTCGGCATCTTGTAATATTGTGTGTTTTCGCAACCCTGATGGTTTAGGCTTAGGTTGTGGTTGGTGGACGCGCGGCGGCGCTGGCTGCACGACTGGTACTTCATCGGTGAGGGATACAGACAGTTGTGTACTGCCAATTTCAATGACATCCCCCTGCATTAAGAGCTGGGCGGTTTTAAGCTCCATCGCGTTGACGAAGGTTCCGTTGGTACTCCCCAGGTCTTCAATAAACCATTGGGCTTGGCTATTCTGGTAAATCCGACAATGCTGGCGAGACACATCAGATAAGGGTAAACAGAGATCACATTGTTCAAGACGGCCGACCACAAACAAGGGCGTGGCAATGGCGATCGCTTTGGGGTCTAAGTCCTCAATCTGGAGGTGCAGTTTGAGTTCAGGCATGGGGGCATTGGCGCAGGGTCAGCACAAAGGGGTTTGTTTCCCTTTACTGTGTCCAAATGGCCTAGACCGGAAAAATAAAGCAGGGTTCCATGACCAAAAATTACGAATTCCCCAAACATTAAAATGCTCTAGACAGAGTTGTCTAGAGCAGAAGGATCTTCTCGGCAGACCGACTTGGAGAAATACAGGGTGAAAAACGTTTATTTTTTACGCTTCTTCAGCAATGCACCTGCACCCAGCGCCAAGCCTGATCCGATCATCGAAAAGGGTTCAGGCGTTGCAGCGTCATGCCGAGACTCGGTGGTGAATGTCATTGCACCAAAGCCGATGTTCGGGTCAGCTGCCACATCGATTTCTGTCCCATTTTGCTTATAGTTTTCATAGCCTAAAACCACCCGCGTGATACCTGCACCCCCGACGGAGAGCAAGAGATTTCCTGCATCTCCATCCGCCGCGATCAGCGCATCGCCACGACCGAAAACACCGTTAGCATCCGCTTTATAAAAGCCCAAAGGATTACTCTGGGCACTAGAGTTGTAAGAGAATTTAAACGCATCTACGACCTCATTATTAGCATTAAATGCAGTCAAAATAATATTGTGATCAACCACTTTTTTCTTGTTGTAATCACCATAATCCAGCATGCGTAGAGAAAAATCACTGACTGTGGTGTCGTCAGCAAAGGTAAATTCAAAGGTGTGGTTCCGCTTACCTAAATCTGCAAAACCGCCCAAGGCACCAATCCCACCGTTGCGCACATTGCTGTTGGGGGAAGTCTGGCTGGAACTCGCACCATAGGCTCCTTTACCGGCTGCTCCCTCAAAAATAGCCTTGGCTTCGCCGCCCCCGAGGGTATTAATATTAAGCAGTTCGTGAACTGTACCAAGTCCTTCTACACTATCCCCGTTGTTAAGGTGGGTGAAATCAGTTCGCACAGTGAAAGCCTGGGCTGAAGCTGCGAACATCGTAATACTGGTTGCAGCAATCGTGGTGGTTAGGGTTGTTGTGATCAGTCTTTGCATTACTCAAACTCTGCTTTCAAAAGCATCAGCGTTATTTATTTCAATAGAAAAGCTCCGCAAACATGAGTAACTTTTCTATGTTTCCTGTTCCTAACATAGCCGGACTCTTCAGGACTATCTGTGAAGTTTGTGTAGAGTTTTTGAGTTTTTGTGTAAAAGTTTAGTAATTGTGTGATGTCGAGTTGCACGTGGCAGCAATAGTGCAGACTTTGTCTGTTTTATGACTCCCAGCCTGTCCATTTTCCACTCTGCTAAGGCTGCTTTGATGATGGGTTTGTAGAGTCGATGCACGTTAATCCGGCTGTTCTCCAGCCAGCGCCTGAGTTCTCTAGGGTTTTGTTGTGGTAACTCAATTCTAGAGGACTGGCTCCCTCTTCTGAATTCCCTACATCCCTTTCTGCATCAGCTTTCTGCTGTCCCCCCACTGAGTTTTTTCCGTCAATCAGATTCTGAACTCACGAACCCCCTGCCCAGAGTTTCGAGAGCGTCACCATTTGATAACCTTGTTGGTGTAATCGCGGCAATAACTGCCGAAGCACTTGGGCAGTACTAGCAGAGCGCTGCGCTGTACCGCCGTGGAGCACCAAAATTGCACCAGGAAAGATAAATTGGCTCAGGTAGGGCAGGGTAAAGCCAGGTTTGCAGGTGGGCCAGCGGGTATCCAGAGGGAATGCGGAACCGAGGGCAAACTGAGGGTGATAACCTGGTAAAGCTTTAAGGGTCTGTAGCATGGCGCGGTTGTAAAGCACTTGACCCGGACGGAACCATTGGATTGGGGCATCGACGGTGGTGGTTAGGATCTGGTGAGCTTGCTGGATTTCGTTTCGGAAAGCTACTGATGATAAGTTGGCGTGGCGGTGATCTTTGCAGCCGTGGTTGCCGATTTCATGACCTTGACGGATGAGTTCGGTTAACAGTCCGGGGGCTGTTGGGAGGGAGTTTGTAATCACAAAAAAGGTGACGTGGGCCGTTTTGTCTGGACTACTTATAGTTTGATTAAACTCAGTTAATACTGTGAGAATTTCCCAGCTGTCTCTACCGCCTACATCATCAATTGTGATCGCAATTTTCCGGAGCGGAGTGTCTTTGTAAAAGACAGCACTGGGAAAAAAACGAGCAATCTTTCGCACCAGAGAAGCCGTGAGCATACAAACCCAACCCCCTACGGGCAGCTTGTTGGTGTCGCCGTCGGCGTACCAGAAATATCATCAAACCCAGTGTTGTTGGCTGCAACGTTGGCGAAGTTCACGAAGCTCACCGTTGAGCCGCCAGCAATATCGAGGTTCAAATCGTTGCCGCCTGCACCAAAAATATTCGGTGTTCCCCCCGTATTACCCATGAATTGAGCGATGCAAATGTTGTCAGCGACGGTATTGGTGAGAACTTGGAACAAATGCTGACCCGCTTGCTGAAGCGCGTTGTTCACGATCGCCACATTGTTAACAGTGCTGCCCCCATCGGTATCGACCAAAATGCTAGAAGAAGCAGAGCCTGTGGTCGAGATTGTGTTCCCGGAGATGGTTACATTGCTGATCGTTGCTCCCCCTTCGGCATAGGGGTTAATCCCCACAGAGTCGCTTCCTGTTGTGGAGATTGTGTTCCCGGAGATGGTTACATTGCTGATCGTTGCACTGCTTGCAGCATTAACAAATACACCATGAGCAAAGCTGCCGCCTGTGGTCGAAATCGTGTTCCCGGAGATGGTTACATTACTTGCTGCGGCACTGTTTCTGACATAGATATAGATGCCGTAAGCATCTGTTGTCCGCAGGGTATTGCGATCCACAGTCACATTGCTAACCGTATCAATTGTGATGGGTACTGTTGCTGTTGCTGCAAGTTCAAAGCCTGAGAATGTTGAACCTGCACTCATACTCACAAGGGTGGTTATGTTATTCACTGCTGTTGTCACGGTCGTGCCATTAATCAAGGGCAATGTGCCCGTTCCCGATCCTGGCAACTGGAAATCAAATGCATCACTGCTGAGATTCGCAACAGTCGTGCTCAAGTTTAAAAACTGGCTGACCCCTGTGGAGAGGGTCTGGACATTGGTGGGAACCGTAAAGCCATTCATGCCGGAGCGATCGCCTGAGTCCACATAAATGATGCCATTACCATTGGTGGGGACGATCGCGGTTGCATTTGTCACTTCCCCAAAGGGGTTCTCGGCGGTGCCATCTCCGCCCGTTGCGCCATCCGTCACATGAATAAAGCGATATTCCTGGCCTGTGCTGGGGTTGATCGCAGCAGCAATACTTTCTTGGCGATCGATCGCCATCGTGTCTTGCCGTTGAACGGGTTGCGCCATGCGGGCTAATAGTGATTCTGCTGGGGTTTCATCCTTTTTCCGGTTCCGGCGTTTGCCCAACAATGTCCCCACCTGCAAGGCAAAATTTGTGCCAAAGCGGCCATCAGAAGAAACGGCTAGACCTGCGGTGTAGCGATCGCCAAACTCTGCCAATAGCCGCCCCCGCATCCCGATAAATGTGCCAGCACCATTGGCTGAGATTAAGTATGGATTGGCATAGGTATAAAGACTCCCGGCATCCCAATCGAATAGCCGATAACCCCCCTCTAGGTCAAACCCGGTCATGGCAACTTCCGATGTACGATTGATCAGGAGTTGATAACCTGTGAACCGGCCGCGTCGAAGTTGAGCCGCTTCTTGCCGGGGGTCACCGAAGGGCAAGTAAGCGTTAAATCGAGCTTCCCAATCTTTAGCGGTTAGTTCTGCCCCCAAACCAAATTGGGTAAACGTGTTCCGGAACTCGGTACGCTGGAAATCAATACCAAAATATGTACCCCAGATCAGGTCACTCTCTGCGATCGCTTCCCGGTAGCCCATCCGAGCATTGCCGCCATAGGCCGTGTCATGGCTAAACAGGCGCATCTGGCCCTCAAAGAAGAAAGTACTCTCGCCCGCCACCTGGCTAAAGGGAATAAAGCTATAGAGTTGGGCATAGGCGCTACCATCACCAATCTCTGGCCCCGTTTGGATACTTGCCCCCCAGCGATCGCGGAGTGCAGCGATTTCAACACTGTCTGCGTTCTCGATTTGAGCGATGGGGAGCGTAACGTCTGGCTGTAACCATTGCTCAGGTGGTAGAGCAATTGCAGCGGGGCGGGTTTCCAGTTCAGGGATGAGTTGCGATCGGGCGGGGAGGGCGATAACCGAGAGCAACAGGGTGGTGAAAAGTGGTCGATTTAGGGCGGTTTTGAGCATGGTGGGGGTGATCTCAACGCCGGAAGTAGATCGTCATTGTAAGGCAGTGCCCAACCTCCATTCACAACTAAATATGCAGAGTCATTCTCTACGGACAATGTGTCAGCGTCGCCGTCGGCGCACCGGAAATATCATCAAACCCAGTATTGTTGGTCATGACGTTGGCGAAGTCCACAAAACTCACGGTTGAACCTCCCGTAATGCTGAAATTTAGGTCATTGCCCCCTGCACCGAACACATTTGGCATACCGCTTGTATTGCCTGTGAATTGGGCTATACAAATATTGTCAGTGGCATTCTGGGTGAGGATGAAAACGCTATGCTGCCCAGCTTGTTGAATAAGGTTACTGAGGATGGTGGCATTGCTGATCGTGCCATTATCGGTAACGGCAGCAATGCCACTTGCAGAGCTTCCAGCCGTAGAAATAGAATTACCCGAGATGGTGGCATTGCTCACCATGCCGCCATTTCTGGCTCGGGCAGTAATGCCATAAGCCTGGCTTCCTCCTGTAGAAATGGAATTACCTGAGATCGTTCCATTACTTACCGTACCGCTCAGGAGGGCATAGGCAGAGATGCCCTGGGCGTTGTTGTCAGTGGTCGAAATGGAATTGCCTGAGATCGTTGCATTGCTTATGGTTCCGTTAGTTCTGACAAAGGCAAAAATACCCTGGGAATTGCTGCCAGCGGTCGAAATGGAATTGCCCGAGATGGTGGCATTGTTAATCGTGCCATTGTTGGCAAAGGCAAAAATACCACGCGCGTTGTCGCCAGTGGTCGAAATAGAATTACCGGCTATCGTGGCATTGCTCACGGTTCCACCACTTCTGGCATCCAACAAAATTCCGTCGTCGCTATTTCCCGTCGTCGCAATTGTATTGCGCTCTACGGTCACATCACTGATGTTGTCAATCACAACCCCATCGACCGTCGAACTCAGCTCAAAGCCCGACAGCGTTGAGCCTGCACTTATGCTCACCAACGCCGTTAGGTTATTCGTCGCTGTCGTCACTGTCGTGCCATTGACTAGCGGCAACGTCCCCGTCCCCGAATTGGGTAACTGTGTCGTGCCCACCCCCTCAATATTCAAGCTCTGGTTCACCCCTGTCGAGAGTGCTAACACATTCGCAGGTACTGTAAAGCCAGCCAGACCCGAGCGATCGCCCGCATCCACATAGATCACATCATTGCCTGCGATTGCCGCAATGGCTGCTGCTGCCGTGACTTCCCCAAATGGACTTTCTGCCGTTCCAGTTCCCCCTGTCGCCCCATCAGTCACATGAATAAACCGATAGTCTGCGCCTGTGGTGGGATTGACTGCCACGACCCCTGTGGTTGTAATGCTTGACGCGGTTGTGGTCACTTCTTCCTGAACATCCACCGCGATCGAGCTGCGGCGCTGTACTGGACTCCCCAGACGCTGGGCAAGAGGGTTGGCATCGGCGCTTATGGAACCGCCAAAGTGGGCACTCATTTGCAGACTGACATTCGTCCCAAAATTCTCATCCCTTGAAATGGCTAAAGCTGTGCTGAAGGTTTCATTGAGCTGTGCTACCAAACGTCCCTTGATGCCGAGATAAGCTCCTTCACTCGGAATATCTAAAAAGTAGGTTCCCAAATATCCTTTGAGGGAACCATTGAGCCAATCAAACAAGGTTGAGCCCCCTTCAAGATCAAAACCACTGGCTGCGGCTTCATACCGTCGGATTTGCTGCCGGAAGGTGGATGTGGCGAGATCGTAAAGCAGTTGATTGCCTGAAAAGCGCAAGTTACTCGCTGTGCCTGTTCCGGTTGTCCCCGTCGTTTCGGTAGCCAGTGAACTGGTTAGATTGCGATCTTTACCTAGCGGAATGTAGGCATTGAATCGTCCTTCCCAATCGTGAGCCAGAACCTCAGCTCCCAGACCCAACTGCCAGAAGTTACTGTTGAGGTCGGTTTGGCGATGGTCAAAGCCGAGATAACTGCCCCACACTAAATCAGCACTGGAAATATAGCTGCGGTAGCCCGCTTTGGCGTTGCCACCATAGGCATCGTTGGTAAATAACCGCATTTGCCCTTCAAAAAACCACGTGCTGCTACCAGGATGTTGGCTAAAGGGAATGAAGCTATATAGCTCACCAAAGACAGTGCCATCACCGAGTTCGGTGCCAGTTTGGAAGCGAACCCCCCAGCGATCGCGTAGTTTAGGAATTTTGACAACTGCTGTTGTCTCGGATTGAGCAATGGGGAGGGGATATTGAAGATATAGCCATTGCTCAGATAGAAAGGCAGGGTGGGTTTCTAGCGCGGGGATAAGCTGCGATCGGGCTGGGAGGGGGATAGCTGAGAGCAGCAAAGTGGTGAGCAGTGGGATGTTTAGGGGGGGGTTGAGCATGGGGAAGCGATCGCAAATAAGCAGTGACGCTAAATTCTACTGTCTAGCACCACTGGATTCTGGGGAGTGTTCAGAAAACCATGCAAGATCCGGCTGGAGACTTCAGTTTTTCGTTTCAAGGATCGGGATTTACATCAAAATTCTGATCAGATCCGGTTCTGCATAGAGTGAGATAGATGATGCCCCTAGAAACGAAAGCCAACCGAGGGTGATCAAGACATCTGATGATCCCTTGCTCTTGATTATTGAGTCTGAGCACTACTCAACCAATGTCCACCATCCCAACGCCGGGCCAATAAACCGGATGGTTAGCCAACCCACCACCATCAAAGCGATTCCGATCCAAGCTCCTTGGGTGGTGATTTTCATAAACTGCTCAGATTGAGCTTTCGTAATCGGCAGCCAAGGTAAAATGCGTGGACTCTGGCCATAGGTCTCACCCATTGCTTCCTTGCGGCGTTTGGCTTCTCCCATTGTTTCCTCCTTGGTAGGTAGCTTGTGGACTCTGGTTGGTCATATTTCAGCGCAATCATACCAAAGCCTTTAGGGAGAGCACACGAGTCAGACATCAACTGTAATCACGAACAAATTATTAAGGAAGTTCACAGATTATGCCCCCAAGGTTAGAGGCGATAATTGGCGTTAACCTGCACTGATCCTGAGTACAGGACAAAGAATCAGAGATTGTCTGAAACCCTGATGATTTCGTAGGTTGTTCTGATGACTATTCTTCTTGACTTAACCCTACGCTTATGACTGTCTTTAGTGATCAAAAAAACACCTTTGCTCGACGAGTTGCACCCCTTTTGGAAATCATTTATCCAGAAGAAAACACAACAGCGCTGATCGAACGACTTTTTGCCATTATTTATCCCCATGTTGACTATGAGGTAAATGAAGACTTTGGTAAGTGGGATGAAGATAAGGTGGTGATGATCACCTATGGCGATACGGTCAAAGCGGCGGATTCCGATGAAGCGCCCTTACAAACCCTGCATCGCTTTTTAAATGACTATTTAGAAGGCGTGGTAACGGGGGTACATATCTTGCCCTTTTGCCCCTATAGCTCTGACGATGGCTTTGCTGTGATTGACTATTTAGCGATTAATCCAGAGCTGGGCAGTTGGGAAGATGTGAAAGCGATCGCCCAAGATTTTGACCTGATGGCAGATTTAGTCCTCAACCATATCTCCAGCCATAGCGAATGGTTTCAACAATTCAAACGGGGTGAAGTCCCTGGCAAAGATTACTTTATTGCCGTTGACCCTGACACTGATGTATCACAGGTGGTGCGACCTCGGAGTGCGCCTCTTTTGGTTCCGGTGGAAACCCAGGCAGGAACCCAACATGTGTGGGCGACCTTTAGCGCCGATCAAATCGACCTCAATTTTGGCAATGTTGAGGTCTTGATGGAAATGATTAAAATTCTCCTGGCCTATGTGGCAGCGGGGGCAAAGTATATCCGCCTTGATGCCGTGGGTTTTCTCTGGAAAAAATTGGGAACAAACTGTATACATTTGCCGGAGACCCATGCTGTGGTGCGTCTGCTGCGCGAAGTGTTGCAAATGGTCAATGCAGGGGTGGCAATTATTACTGAAACCAATGTGCCCAATCGGGAAAACCTCAGCTATTTTGGCAACCGTAATGAAGCACATATGATCTACAACTTCAGTTTGCCACCGTTGCTGCTCAACGCCCTGTTGCAAGGCAACGCCCAGCATCTGCGCACTTGGGTGATGAGTATGCCCCCTGCTCCCATCGGCTGCGCCTACTTCAATTTCACCGCTTCCCATGATGGCATTGGCCTACGTCCCGCTGAAGGATTGCTTGAGCCAGTGGAATACGATGCGCTGGTCTCCACTATCCAAGCATTCGGGGGCAAAATCAGCTATCGCCGTAAAGCAGATGGTTCGGAAAGCCCCTATGAGCTGAATATTTCACTCTTTGACGCCCTCAAAGGCACTGTCAAAGGTGAAGACGAATGGCAGATCGCTCGGTTTATTTGCTCACAGGTGGTGATGATGTCCTTAGAGGGAATTCCCGCATTGTATATCCACAGTTTGTTGGGGACACCAAATGATGCGGCTAGGGTTGAACGCACGGGGCACAATCGCGCCATTAACCGCCACCAATGGGATGAACAGATGCTGTGCGATCGCCTTGCTGAGCCAACTTCTGTCCAATCGCGTGTTTTGCATGAACTGAGTCGTCTGATTCAAATTCGTCGGGCTCAACCCGCGTTTCACCCCAACGCAACCCAATATTCGCTCCAGCCGATTAACTCGGCAATTTTCGCCCTGTGGCGACAGAGCATGACCCGAGCCCAGAGCATTTTCTCGGTGCATAACCTCAGCGATCGCCCCCAACAGATCCCCCTCTCTAGCCTTAACCTCATTGATACAGATGATTGGTATGACCTGATCGGAGCGCAAAAAGTTACAGATATTTACGGTAAATTGGAACTCAGACCCTATCAGTCGGTCTGGCTCACCAATCAGTTTTAACGCTTCAGTTTAGGAATATTAATGGCAGCACCTGATCTCGAACCCACCCCACCTTCGCTCACTTGGCAACAAACCCTCTGGGAAAATGGCAAAACGGTGGTGTTCTCGTTAGTGATTGTGTTCATCATTCGAATGTTTATCGCCGAACCGCGTTATATTCCCTCGGCATCAATGCTGCCAACGCTGGAGGAGGGCGATCGTGTCGTTGTGGAAAAGGTGTCTTACTATTTCCAGCCACCCCACCAGGGGGATGTGATTGTCTTTAACCCCCCTGCTCAGCTTCAGGACTGGGGTTATTTGCCCAATCAAGCCTTTATTAAACGGGTAATTGGCACGCCTGGCCATGCGATCGCGGTGCAAAACCATCAGGTCTATGAAGATGAACAGGCCTTACAGGAGCCCTATATTTTTGAGCCGCCAGCCTATGAGATGCCTAGTTTGCCCATCCCACGGGAAACCTTGTTTGTGATGGGTGATAATCGCAACAACAGCAATGATTCCCATGTCTGGGGCTATTTGCCGGCGCAAAATGTTATCGGTCGGGCAGTGTTTCGGTTTTGGCCGCTCAACCGTATGGGGTGGATTTAGAGCGGATCTGGGTTTTGGGCTGAGGTGTCAGGTGTAAAACACACAGCTCGTCAGGCAACCTTGACATATCACAATCGCTTCTGCACTGTTCACGACAAACTGCGAATTGTGAACTGTTATAACCGCCTATAATTAGAGGAAATTTTCTTGTCCTGATCTCAACTCCATCACCCCCTCTTGCTTGCTTTCCTTCACCAAATCCGTACCGTCATTCACCAATGGTGGTCAGAGTTTACGTTGCAAACCCGCCTGATGGCCGGGGCGACCTTGATTGTTTCGTTGGTGATGAGTGGGCTAACGTTTTGGGCGGTTAACACAATTCAGCAGGATGCTCGGATTAGTGATACTCGGTTTGGCCGGGATCTGGGCTTACTGTTAGCGTCTAACATTGCGCCCCTGATTGCGGAGAATAATCTCAATGAGGTGGCAGAATTTTCGGGACGCTTCTATAGCAGCACCTCTAGTGTTCGCTATCTCATTTATGCTGACCCTGAAGGTATCATTCACTTTGGCATTCCCTATTCAGAGGCAGAAGTTCAAAATTCCCTGACAATTCAGCGTCGGATTCAACTCCCGGATAACTATGCCACCAATGCTGACCTACCAATGGTGCGTCAGCATCAGACCCCAAATGGCGAAGTAACGGATGTGTTTGTGCCGTTACAAAATAGTGGAGATTATCTGGGCGTTCTGGCGATCGGCATCGACCCGAATCCCACTGTTGTTGCCTCCTCCAACCTGACGCGAGACGTGACGATTGCAGTCTTTATCTCGATTTGGGCAATGGTTTTGTTGGGGGTGGTGTTTAATGCCCTAACCATTACCAAGCCGATCAAAGAGTTATTGGTTGGGGTTAAAAGTATTGCCGCAGGCGACTTCAAACAGCGCATTGATATCCCCCTTGGCGGCGAGTTAGGGGAGCTGATTTTTAGCTTCAACGAGATGGCTGAGCGCTTGGAGAGCTATGAAGAGCAAAATATTGAAGAACTCACTGCGGAAAAAGCCAAACTCGAAACCTTGGTCTCTACGATCGCTGATGGTGCAGTGCTGTTGAGCACTGAACTTGATACGGTTTTAGTCAATCCCACCGCTCGCCGGATCTTCGGCTGGGATAGCAAGGCAGTAGTGGGTCACAATATCCTGCATCATCTCCCCCCCACGGTTACCGTTAAGCTGACTCGACCCCTCTATCGTCTGAGCGGAAGTCAAGCTGCGATCGCAGAAGACAGTCAAGATGAGTCTCTCGACCCCGTTCATAAACATCGAGAAGGCGATGAGTTTCGCATTACCCTCTCTGAGCCGACCGAACGCACAATTCGGATTCTATTAACCCAGGTGTTTGACCAGCAACGCACTACCGTCAAAGGCATTGCGATGACAGTGCAAGATATCACCCGTGAGGTGGAACTGAATGCTGCCAAAAGCCAATTTATTAGTAATGTTTCCCATGAGTTGCGTACTCCTCTGTTTAACATCAAATCGTTTATCGAAACCCTCTACGAATATGGAGATGATCTGAGTGAGACGGAGCAGAAGGAGTTTTTACACACTGCCAATAACGAGACCGATCGCCTCACCCGTTTGGTTAATGATGTTTTAGACCTCTCCCGCCTCGAATCCAATAAGACCTATCGTCTCGGCGATGTTGAAATCACTCGCCCCATTGAGCAGACTCTACGCACCTATCAACTTAATGCCAAAGATAAGGGCGTAGAAATTATCCAAGAGCTAGAACCGAATCTGCCGCTGATTTTGGGGCATTACGACTTATTACTTCAGGTGTTGGCAAATTTAGTGGGCAATTCCCTCAAGTTCACCAACAGTGGTGGAAAAGTTGTGATCCGCGCCTATCTTGTCAAACAGATGAATCCTGTGATGAATCAGACCCAAAAGGTTCGAGTCGAAGTCTCTGATACCGGCACAGGTATTGATCCGGAGGATCAGGCTGCCATTTTCGATCGCTTCTTCCGAGTAGAAAATCGTGTCCATACTCTGGAAGGGACGGGTTTGGGGCTCTCGATTGTGCGCAATATTATCGAGAAGCACCATAGTCGAGTGCATTTAATTAGTGAAGTGGAGGTAGGGAGCACTTTTTGGTTTGATTTAGAAGTGTATCAAGAGCCAGAGATGCTAACTCAGGTAGAGGAAACAACACGTAACAAATAGCAAACAGCCCGTTGTTGTGGAGTCAAAAAAATGCTTGCGTAGGATGTACTTTGAAAGCTGAACAACGTGTGTGGTGATGATTCTGCTCAGTTTTTAACCTGCCTTATGCACGACTCTCACCAAAATTTTTTAGAAACTTGATTCAGCAAAGGAGCGGGCAAGATGTCCGCCTGATGGATAATCCAGGCTAAGCCGATCAGGCTCTCTTTATGACAATACAGGAGATATTTCACTAGAGATCGGCAAGGCAATGATAAAAGTTGTCCCTTCCCCACGGATAGAGTGGCAACGGATTGTGCCCCCATGTTTTTGAGTAATGATTTGATGCGCGATCGTCATGCCGAGCCCTGTCCCTTGACCCACCGGTTTCGTTGTAAACCCTTGCTCAAAAATTCGTGCTTTAATATCTGCATCTATCCCACAACCATTATCCTTGATTTTGAGCACAACTTGGTTGTAAAAGTTTATTGTCTGGATGAAAATTTGATTGCAGTCTTGTTCGATTTCTGTATAGGTTTTACCAAGGTTTTTCTCTTCAATTGCATCAATTGCATTGGCAAGAATATTCATAAATGCCTGATTGAGTTTTTCCCCGTAACCGATAAGACTTGGAATCTCACCATAGTCTCGTATCATCTTGATCTCTGGTCGGGCGTCACTGGCTTTTAGCCGATTACTTAAGATTGTGATTGTCGCATCAAGATTGTTGTGCAAATTAACCGGTTCAGCTTGAGTTTGATCCGCGCGAGAAAAAACGCGTAGCGAGTAGAGAATTTTCTCCAAGCGATCGCTACTAAGCTGCATTGAGGTTAAAATCTTGACAGAATCTTCTGTGAGAGAACCAATATCTAATTCCTCTAGTTCTACCTGGATCTCAGCAGGTAGTGGTGGAGAATTGTTTTGATATAGTGTTAAGGCCTTATAAAAGGCTGTTACCGAGTCTTGGAGCAGCGGAATACTCCCATTAAGAAAGTTAGCCGGATTGCGAATTTCATGGGCAACCCCCGCAACAATATCCCCCAACGCCGACATCTTCTCACGGTAAAGCAGTTGAGCTTGGGTTCGTTTTAAATCATCTAATGCAATTTGCAACGCTTCTGTTCGTTTAGCCACCTGCTGTTCAAGATCCCGTTGGAGCCGATAGAGTTGCACATGATTATTGACTCGCACTAAAATTTCTTGATGTCGCAGCGGTTTAGATAGGTAATCCACTGCACCCAACTTGAGACCCAAAACCTTATGTTCGGTTTCAGTTAAGGCTGTGATAAAGACAATCGGAATATCTTGAAGCTGTGGATTGGCTTTAATCAGCCGACAGGTTTCAAATCCATCAAGCTCCGGCATCATGACATCAAGCAGAATGAGTTCGGGCTGAGTCTCCTTCAGCTGAGCTAGGGCTTCTTTGCCATTCCGGGCAATCAGAACAATATAGCCCGCTTTCTCAAGGCTATCGGAGAGGATTTGACGATTGGTTGGGCTATCCTCAACAATCAGAATCTGGGCTGGCGGGTTCATCTAAATCACCGTTTCTGGGTGAGTTGGGAATGCCACGTTTTAGGACATTCTCTGTGACGTCAATGCTTTCTTTAGCGTACCAAAACCTTGGTTGTCAAGCTCATCACGACTCATGATGGCTTTAGGGGTACAGATTATCGGTAATCTAAGGGCTGTCATCAGTTAGATTTCAAGCGCTTACTATGAGTGACCTACAGCCCCTTTCCTATTTTTTTGGGGCGGGCGCTCTATCTCTTGTCCCGTAAGGCTTCTGGTGTTAACTGACGACGCACCCTAGAGCCAAACTACCCAACTCATCCAAAATGCTGAGCCAAACTACCGCCCCAGCGCTTACCTTTAAACCCACCTGTCCCTTCCAACCCGTTTGGTGGTGTACAAATCCCCACGCTCAAACCATTGCGGGTGTTGTTTTCGCCACGACCCCCCGCCTCCCCTGGCAGCGTCAACGCCTTGATACTCCCGATGGGGACTTCCTCGACATCGATCGCCTCCCCGCCCCCAACCCAAAAAGCAGCCCCCGTCTGCTCTTGCTCCACGGCCTTGAAAGCTCGTCCCGGGGCCATGAAGTGCGTAATTTAATGGCGGCGGGCCAAGCGGCTGGTTGGGAGAGTATTGCGCTGAACTTTCGTACCTGTGGCGGTGAGATGAATCGAGCTGAGCGGGCCTATCATTCCGGTGAGACCAATGATCTGGCATGGTTGATCGAACAAGTCTTGCAAGAAGATGCAACTCGCCCCATCCTTGGCATTGGCATTTCCCTTGGGGCGAATGTGTTGTTGAAATACTTGGGTGAACAGGGGAAAAATGCCCCAGCTCAGCTCCAAGGCGCGGTGGCCATCTCCACCCCTTTTGACCTTAATCAAGCCACCATTGAAATTGAACAAGGGTTTAATTTGCTCTATATGCAGCGCTTTGTGTTGAGCCTCAAACAAAAAGCTTGGACGAAGCAGAAAATTCACCCCCATTTATTTGAGCCGCAGGTGATTCGCTCCATTCAGACGTTATCAGGATTTGATGAAAAAATCACTGCCCCATTGCATGGTTTCGCCAGCGCTCGGGACTATTGGACGCAGTCCAGTTCCGCCCAATTTTTACCCCATATTCATGTGCCCACGCTCTTGATTAGCGCCCAAGATGATCCCTTTTGTCCGGGTCATTATTTGCCCTATCAACAAGTGGAACAAAATCCGTTTTTGGTGGCATTATTTCCCGAATCTGGAGGCCATGCAGCCTTCATTGATGGCGGCTATCCCTATCGTTTGCAATTTTGGTCTCATCGCCAAGCGATCGCGTTTTTGCAGCACGTTGGGTCAGGTTTTTCTGAGCGTTAGTGCAGCGTTGAGCCTTGCCGCTGTTGGGTTTCCTGCGTCAACCCAACCTACGCCATAAACTGCCGTTCCAAATGTAGGGGTAGTGCCCCCGTGCCTACCCCGATCTTGGCCGCCGACCGATTAACCCTTTGCTATGCAATACACTGGGGCAACCACGGGGGGATTGCCCCTACAGAAAAATAATGCAGCCTAATCTTTAGTCACCCCATAGTAATCACACATAAACTGAACAATCTGCTGCGTATGGGGCACCATGCTGGGCAGCTTTGATTTCACCGCAGTCCGCACCGCATCAGTAAAGGCAACATAGTCGTGAGCTGCTTTTTTGACGGCAGGCGAAGACTCTATGGTTTTCAGTAGCTCCCAGTTGCTCTTGAGGTTGAGCTGACGGGTAGCTTTGACGATCGGGTCGGCAGCGGCGGCATCAAATTCCGGCAGGATGCGGCTAACAAAGGTGACCCGGTGGAATATCCGCCAGCATGTGGGTTGTGGGCCGCTTTGGTTGGTTTGGCGCAGGGCGATCGCGTTAGGGTCGTTGCTTTGGGCCAGCCAGATGGGGTCGACGACTTTATGGAAGAAGTCTTCAAAGTTGGTGTGGGTGGGTTCTTTGAAGAAGGTCATGAAGCGATAGGCATCGACTTTGCCGGGACGCAAAATCGGTTTGCCCAGGGCATCGTAAGCGCCGCCGCCCTCATTCACTTTGGGGTATTTCGCTTTATCGGCGTCGGTAGACACATAAACCTGAAGATCGCTGTCGCCTTCCACATTGACATTGAGGGCAAAGCTCTCGTCATCGTCTCGCGCTTTGGTCTTCACCACTTCAAGATGACCACCAAAGAGGGCATCGACACCAAAGGCAATGCCAACCTTCGCGATCGCGAATTCTCCGTCAATATCGACCCCACCCATGCCAGCGAAGGAGTAAGTCCCAGAGATCGACTCCATCACCCCCGACAGCTTCTCATTAGATTCAGCATATAGGCCGCCCGCAGCCGTCCAGACGTAAGTATTGACAATGCTGGTTGTCGTCTTGTTGTGAAGCTCTTCATTACGGATAGTCTTGGCGCCTGGTTTTGAACTATCTTCTTCGTCATTATTTGAACTATCTTTTTCGTCATCATAGTAGCTTGCCAGGTCTTGAGCCTCCTGCTCGGCATAATAGGCCGCCAGTTCTTCATTGTTCCGCTCAATTTCTTTTTTCAGTTGATAGGCCTCTTTGGGTTTGAAGTAGCTGTGGGGGCCATAGGTTGCCGCGTTGGGATAGTCCGGATCGCATTGCACACTGCCGTTTTCTTTCAGGCCCACCTTGCCGTCCAGAGTGCCCTGTTTGGTATAGATCGGGTTGATGGGGAAGTTGATCAGATTGATATCTTTTGGGATATCGGGGTTCGGCAGCACACGATAGCCCACAAGGGCGTTATTTTGCTCAAGCCGCAACGCAAAGATATCCATCGTGTCCGACTTCACCAGGGCAACCCCCGTGTTGTCGGGGATAAAACGGCGACCCACATTGGGGTTAATAAAGGGGCCGTCATCATCTTCCCAAGCGCCACGCAGCTCAACCGCAGTGACTTGAGTCTGGTTCTGGCCATAGCTGTAGCTTCTCTCGTCCAGGAGGCTATTGGAATAGTCAATGTTGCCTTGTGCCGTGATCGCAACATCTGATTTTTCAACACTCGTGGCAAATCCTAAGCCCGCCGAACTGTTAGAGTCGAGACCAAAACCCGCACTCAATGCCAGAGATGTATCAAAGGCAGATTCTTTAGAAGCACCGAAGGTGAACGTCACATCGTTGGTTTGCTCCAGTTCAACGGCGCTCGTTCCGGCATAGTCGGCGGCTTCGCTGTTGACGAGGTCAGTGCTGGTGAGGTTTTCGCTGGGGACTGGCGGCGCCCCTTCGATGTAGCCGATGATTTGTGGGTCAGCCTGGACTTGGGCAAGCCATTCAGTGATGATGTTGCCCACTTTGTAGCCCGTGAGCAGATGCCATGTGCCGTTGCTGATGTAGCTATAGCAGCGTTTCATTGCCCCTGTGAGGGTGCCGTCGGCGGCATATTGCAAGTCAGCATATTCAGTGATGCTGGGCTGGCTGCTGAGGGTGGCAGCGAGGTCAGAAGCAGCACCCAGATAGCTGACCTGGGGCATTTCTGGGCCGATGGGCGCGGTAGAAAGAGTTTGCTGGCTAGCATTCAAACCACTAATATGGTTGCCTTGACCGGAGCTGTCTTGACCCACATCTTGGGCATCATCAAAGGTGTAGTGGGCAAGCAGGTTGGGTTGAGCGCCTTGGAGCGGGCGGAAGAGGTTGTCTTGGAGTTCTTCAGGAGTTCGGACTTGATCCCAAACGCGAACTTCATCAAGGGAGAGAGTCCCGGTCTGTGGATTGATGTATGAAGAAGAGATACTCCATTTGTTAGTGGTTTTTAGATGGTCAACAAATGCTGGATTCGGCGACGCTGACGGAATTTGCTCTGTAGCGATCTGTGAACCGTTGTAATACAGTTCTAAGCTCGAACGTTGGGGGTTGGGGTCATCGATCCAACGAGCGCCACGGATTTTTGCATTGTTATCTCCTTTGGCGTCGTAGGCGATGTTGCCGCTGCCTTCCTCCATTGGCCACCAGGCAACCAAACCAGAGGCATCACTGCTGATCTTGGCACCGATCGCGGAAGCTGGGCGGACAATCTCCCAGAGGCGAACATCACTGATCGAGCCTTGGTAAGGCGCGACGTTTGGAAACTGACCAATGCGACAAAAATCACCACTTTCGGCAATCTCACTATCCAAGATATAGCATTGCTCTGCACCCTTGCCTGCTGGATATAATGCAGCCAATTCTATATCAGTCATTGTTCCTGCAACATCACCGGACTGAACAATGATCGTGTTTTGGGGTTGCAGATCGCCATCAATGTAAAACTGAACGATAACGCCTTGTTTATAAGTGCGTTGGTTGTTCTCAATTTGTAAGCCGGAAATGATTTTCCGGGTAATGGCGATTTGATGCTGTCCTGTCGAAAGATTGACTGCTGGATTGCAGTTAAATGTGTAGAGTGAGCTTGATTTAGTGCTGAAAGCGAATACGACTGAGTGTTGAGTCTTATTTGAGCTATCGTTATAAGTCTTGAGGTAAAGTGCATACGGGCAGACAGAGGTTATTGAGTCTTTTGCAAGAATACCCCCTTCCCAAGGATCACCTTCTGATGAAACCTCCCCAAAGCGTGCCTGTAATGTCACCTCAATGGTCAAGTCATTGAGAATATTGAGTGAACAGTGGTTGCCGCAGTCTAAATAGGTATCTGAGCGGCCATCAAAAGAGAGTGCGTAGGACTGCTGATAGGTGGCCGCAAGATGATGCCAGGGCGAAGTTTGCGAGGTCGCACCGATATAGGGGATTTGACTGCGAACAGTGCAGCCTTTGACTGTTGCCTGTGGGTAAAAGTATGAATCTGATGAGTTGTTTGCGGTCTCCGACGACTGATATTTCCAAAATTCACCATTCTCTCCACCCACATAAAGGGTTGTTATTTTCGAAGCTTCGTCATAGGAACCTGCGATCGCAGTGGCTGTTTTACCTGGAAAATCATTGATGATAGTGGCTGATTTTTCAGGAAAACTTGCACTACTATCCTTATTTTTGGTAATATTTAGAATCCCTTTAGCCTCATCAGATTTGATCGCATATTTTATATTATTAATCGTCACTGATTGTTGGGAGGGGGTAGAAAGTGAAGAAGAAGAAAACGTAACTGCTCTGTTCGTTAATGTTTCTATTTTTTCAAAAATATCTGACCAGTTCTTTTCCCCAGCAGACAAATCCTTCCAGAAGGTTTGATCTTCCTCACTTAAATCATTAAAATCCCCAGGAAGGTTATTAGCCTTACTGATACCGCAAACAACCTGTGACCAAGTATATTCATCTCCATCGAAGCGCAGGAGAACTTGAGAGCGAAGCTCCTTATATAAGGTCTCTGCAGCTAGATTGCTATTCCCTTTAAAATTGAGAATTTTCCAATGATGTTGGAAGCTTATTTTTTTTTGAGAAGAGGGAACAAAAACCTTGATTTCTCCGTTAGATTGAGCGACATATTCCTTGATTTTTGGATTCACAGGATTGTCAACATTATAGCCTTTTAGATTCAGTGATTTTGGATAAAAAGACAAGTACTCGTTCCATACAAGGTCCTCAGAAGGCGAAGATGCATGGCCTCGCCAAATGTCACCACTTGCCGCCGTATTGTACGTCCGTATCGCATAAACGGTAATACGATCTGGAGAGTTAAATACAGAAATCTCACGAAGCTTAAAAATAGAAGGATTTCCACCATTGAGTGATTGATTGATTTCTTTCCAAGTGTTATTCTGTAACAATAGAGTATATGTACTGGATGCAGCAGAAAAGAACAACCATTGTGACAGAATAAATGAGTCTGAAGCTGCCTCTATGCTCCAACAGCGCAATGAATTCGCTGTTGAACCCATTAATGACGTTGGTATTGGCATCCAGATCCAGTCACCTGGGTAGGGCATCAAGCCTAATGTAAAGCTTGGCTCTGCCGAGGACTGACTTTGGTCACGAGCTACCGCCAGAGGCACGGGCGCAAATTCGCCAGTCGCTTTTGATGGTTTCCATGCTTCTTCTTGTTTTTTCACACTGTATGTTTCGAGCTGCTTTGCATCAAGCTGGACAAAGGTTTCGATCGAGAAATTTTTCTTGATGGGTATAGCCGGAATGCTATGGTCGCCCGTCAGAGGCCCCTGATACATTTGCCCTTTTAAGGCCGCCGCATCCATCATCCAGCCCCCTTCTTTTGGGGCTTGAACCAAGGCGGTTGCTGGGCCATCAGTGACTTGCCCATCCTGACCGGGGGCGACATAGGCGGTGAACAGCGTTGAGCGTTTTTGGCTTGTGCCAACATTGCCAGCCTGGGCGTAGTTATAGGGCAAGCGATAAACTGGAATCTTTTTGCCGAACGCGATTGTTGGGTTCGAGACAGTCAGCGTTGCAGGCTCGCCTTGGGTGAGAGCTTGGTCTTCAGACAACGTACAATCGATATTTTCAATCTTGAGTTTTGAGCCAGCTTTTAAACTCTGGGTGACAGAAGCTGAAATTGATAAAGCAGAAGCAGCAGACCAATCACTAGATAATTCCCCAATGTGTTGTTCCCCTTCAGGGATATCCTCGTAGAGGTTGAATTTCACATTCTTCTGAAAATCTTCTAGACCACTAGGAACGTTTGTGGGTATGGGGAGTGGTATTGGTCGCACCGCCAATGACATTACTAGCCCGGAAGTCTCTGGTTGATCTGCCATCACCATAAAGTAAAAGCTCTCGATCATTAAGACACGCTTTGAAAGCGAGGTTGGCTGCTTAATTATTCCTTGATAATTTAAGGTATCGTTCTCTTGGGAGTTTGGAGAAGATTTTTGATAGATTAAGTATTCCCCAATTTCCCGTCGATCTAGTTTTTGATGATCAGAGTCATATTCAAGTAAATAAACTGATTCCCCTTTCTTGATATCATTGATCCCGACATATGGATAATTCGCAGTAGTATCTATGAATAATTCGTTGGGCATCTTTACGGAAGAAACTCCGACTTGAATCTTGAACTGCCAAGAGAACTCAGAGCACCAAGCTAAACTACTCGTTTTTACTGTAATGTTTTTGACAGATTCATGATCAACAAAAGTATCAACCTGTAATGTGTTAAATGCCCCGGCATTAACAGAGCTAATTTCACCCAAGTAAATTGATGTTAGCCAAACTGACTGTGTTTTTTTTGCTAATACTGGAGTGTTTTTTAAGTCTACAGAAACCGGATTTTCCTTGGTATATGGGAAACCAAGAACAATAGCAGCTTCATTAGCAACCCAGGGAGCCGCTTCTACATCTTTTTTGACGGTTAGATCTTGTCCGAGAACGTTTAGAGTATCACCAGTATTGAGATCTACACTCAATCCGGTTTTACCAAGCGTCAACTTGTTGTCTGAAAATGATACATCATTTAATTGACCAACTTCGATCAGCTCTTGCTCAACCCCATTTAAGATATTGGCGAGTAAATTAACATCACGAGGCAGACGCTTCCAGGTTTCCGTATCCGGAGTTGAGCCACAAACCAAAATTAAGTCACAAAACTCACTCCCATCACTATTATCAGCGACAGTAATCGTTGCATTATTACGCTCTGTGCCCGGTGTATTCGCGATCAAAGTGAGTTGGCTTTTCTCTACCCAGAAAATCGGTGTTTGAGCCGGAATCTCTGTAGTAATTGGAGTGTCAGTAGTAACTGTGATCTCAGATTGGTCTGAGGAGATGTCTGTGCTGGTGCTAACCAGAATGCTGCCAACTTTTAAGCTTGTGTTTGCTTTCAATTCAACACCCACTTGAGCAGAGAGCTGAATTGTGAGACTTGCCTTTCCCTTAGTAAGTTGAGTGGACGGAATGGGTTGACTTAATACTCCAATTAACTTGCCAATGGGCAGTTGATATTGCGATCGCACCGTGCGGGTATTGAAATAAACGACGGAAAAATCTTTCTTTGGAGATTGGTAATACAGTGCTACATCCCCTGTTGCTCCTGCGTAGAGTTGTGGCGGTGCAGGGGAAGCGCTGTTACTTTTATCAGTAGATGTATTGAGCCGGCCTCCCATAATAGTCAAGCCATCTTCTGCTGTATAAATGACAGGCATTTGCACAGAACTCGTCGTATCTAGCAATTTTAGATTTAAAACAGAATGGGCTGAATTTTTATCATCAAATTCTGAAAATCCGGCCAAATAGCCCTCTCGTGAAACGCCAAAATCAACCACCATTAGCCCGGCTGTTACAAACATTACTCGTGCCTGCCGTTTGAGGGGTTTTTTCACAGGGCTATGGCCTGCCACTGCATCTTCTTGTTGATAGTAGAGCAGCGCAGTAAACCGACCATCCTTATTTTCACTACTACCCACTTTATGCGGTGGTAAATCACCCTCTTTACTCAGTATTAAAGTAGCTGTTGCTAATCCTGGACTATTGATGGGAATCAAGGGCTTCTTGGTGTAGGGACAAGTCCCCGGCCCGGTTTCTAAAACCGCATCTTGATATGCTGGGTCGGGACTGGTGTAAAACTGTGTGCCTTCCGTATCAAATAGTCCATCCGCCGACTGTTGAACAGTGATGGCTTTAATTTGAAATTTGTTCACTTGAGAATCGCAAGCAAAAATCTGCCAGCGACGAATATCTGCCCGCTGTGTTGGCAACAATAGCACCGAAAAACTACCACTTGTAGTACGTATATCTACTCCAGCACTATCTTCTCGCCCGATTTCAACACTGGAATAGTTCAAGTTTTTCACAAACGTCAGCGCTTGGGTTGGCTCATAGAATGTGCGGCCGTTCATATCTTTCGCGCCAAGGCTATCTGTGGTGCTCTGGGGGCGGCTCTTGCTGCGGCTGCGCCGGAACCGGACTTCCTGCTTGGGTTGCAATTTATAGCCCGGTGTCCAATCTGCTTTCCGAGCGTCAGACTCAATTTTTTTCGTGCTGGTATGACTATCCGGAGTTGATGCGCCAGTATTCACAAGCACAAAGCGATCGACTAACAACGTTTGAGAAACCAAGGGTAAACTCTCTGTTACATCAAATACTCCTACGGTTCCGCCTGTTTGTAAAAAACGCTGAGATACAGTCACCGCCATTTCAGAATTGATAGTAGCGATATCTGAGGTTGTGCTCAAGTATATTTCCTCGTCGCCTATTAAAATGTCCCGAGTTGCCTTCGCTTTTATTGTTGAACCAATGACAAGACTATCGCCTTTAGCAATAGTGTAAGTAGCCCCTCTTGACAACTGAACCTGGCATTCGCGCGAAGTTGAAGAACTAGCCACTTCGGTCGCCGCCGCTACAGTCCCTACATCTAATGTGGGAGGTAGAAGAATTTTCACATCTTTACCCTTCAACTCTTCAGTCATCAACCGTGGCGTGTTAACCCGAAGCTCTGTAGCGCCAATTTTTGTCTCGCCTGACACTGTGTATGTGCGGCCATTGATTGTAATGCCGTCACCTTCACTAAGAGGATATTTGGCTCCCTGCGTTAAAGTTACGCAGAAGCTATGACCTGGTAATAAAGTCGTTGTATTGGAGCTGACAGTTCCAACCAAGCCAAGTTGTGGGGTGGTCGCCTCACCTGTCTCCGTTAAATATAAAGGTGCTGCCGCCTGAACTGCTGACGAAGCGAGCCGTGACGCATCAAGCGACTGCCGAAACAGAAAAATATGCTTCTGATCCGACAACACCTGAAACGGTGCCACCGCCGATAGCCGCCCCGTACTCGACATAAAGGTGTCAACATCCTCCGGCGCAATAGGGGCCGTCGCCGGCCATTCCTTGCCTTCCACATCCACGATCGGCATCGCCGTCTGATCCGTCACCCCATAGCCAACCTTCGCCAGCTCCGTCGCAAACTCCACAGGCTGCGGCTCATTTACAAACCAATTCCTCGCATCCACCGGGTTGGCATCCTTGCGCGTCAGCTCCAACACCGAATAATAAATCCGCCCCGTCTGATCCATCGCAAAAGCGACGACCATACCCTTATGATTGACCGTTGCGGTATACAGCCATTGATGCCGTTGTGTTTGCCCATCCTGCTCATCAACTCGGGGCAGATAGACATTTTGGAAATTGGAGAAATCGAAATTAGCCATGGGATTTGAAGTTGCTAAAAGAGCATACGAACGACTCAGAATCCAACAACCAGCTCCAGCAAAAAATATCCAAAACAAAGCTGCTATCTAGACTCTTGTGCTAGACAACGATATGCAGCCATTACCCACCGAAGCACAACCCGCCCAGAATGGATAAAACCCTGCCAATAAAACCCTTGAGTATCAGGTCATCTCTATGGCTTTGAAATACAAACTCGAACAATTGATCAAGAGCTATATTGAACTCTTTGC
The DNA here is from genome assembly GCA_010672165.1 of Spirulina sp. SIO3F2. GTDB lineage: Bacteria > Cyanobacteriota > Cyanobacteriia > Cyanobacteriales > Spirulinaceae > SIO3F2. The sequence continues at coordinate 55,997 of JAAHHN010000007.1, forward strand.
CAATCATCAACGCACCCTATTGACTAAATACTTAACGGTTTAACTCAGTTTTGGTCTATATTTTTGCCAAACTCTAAATTGGTTGTTTTGAGTTCACAAGCTGGAATATATGACATCCTTATGCAGAAAACCGCATCTTTTTCACAAAACAACACAACAAAAAACAAACTGACATAAATAATGCAGTTGCAAAACTGTGGCTATAGCTTGAATTTACCGCAGAAGACTCAGACCTTCTTGCAGCGAGGCTGATTAAACATAGCGATCGACCATCGCCTGCAAACCCCCCGCATAGCCCTGACCCACCGCATTCAGACGCCATTCTGTATCCTTGCGATAAATTTCCGCGATCACCATTGCCGTTTCCGTGGAATAGTCTTCCATCAGGTCATAGCGCAGGATCTCTTCCTTGGTTTGTACATTCAGCAAACGCACAAAGGCATTTTCCACTTGACCAAAGTTTTGACGGCGTTTTTCAGCCTCATGGATTGTGACAGTGAAAATCAGTCGAGTAATCTCAGGGGGGACTTTGCGCAAATCCACAATAATCGCCTCATCATCCCCATCCCCAAATCCTGTGGAGTTGTCCCCCATATGTTTGACCGATCGCTCAGGGTCAGGACTTGTCAGGTTGTTATAGAAGATAAAATGCTGATCGCTCGGGATTTTTTCATTCTCCCCCAACATAAACACTGAGGCGTCTAGGTCGAATGCATCCCCTGCGGTTTGCCGGACATCCCAACCCAAGCCCACAAAAACGGCTTGGAGACCTGGCGATACTTTTTCCAGGGAAATCCGTTGTCCTTTGGTTAACGAAACTGTCATTGTTAAGGTGTGATGTGAATTCTAAGCGTGCTGCAATGAAATTTTCTGACCTGATCGCTCAATTGGAGCCAGCGTTCATCCAAGCCAGTAGCCTGACGGCTCATCCTGATTGTAACCCTGAGCTGGTGGGGGTCGCATCGGTCGAGGTAGGGCAATCCGAACGCTTAAGCTACATCGAAAACGCCAAGTTCGCGGCTTTTGTGGCCACCACAGGCGCGGGGGCTCTAGTCTTGCCGGACGACCCAGCGCTGAGTCAACAGGCGAGCGATCGCGGCATTGCTTGGCTCACCACCCCAAACCCCAAGCTGCTCTACGCGATGGTCATTGAGCAGTTTTATCAACCCTATCGCCCCCAACCCCAAATTCACCCCACGGCCGTGATTGACCCCACGGTGCAACTGGGGTCTGAGGTGGCTATTGGTGCCCATGTGGTGATTGAGGCAGGCTGTATTATTGGCGATCGCGTCTGTATTTTCCCCAACGTCACGATTTATCCAGGGGTGGAAATTGGGGCGGATACCGTACTCCATGCCAACTGTGTGATTGAAGAACAGACTAAAATTGGTCAGCGCTGCGTGATCCACAGCGGCGCCGTCATCGGCGGAGAAGGCTTTGGCTTTGTGCCCCATCCGCCCCAGGGTTGGTATAAGTTGCTCCAGGGCGGTAAAGTGGTGCTCGAAGATGAAGTGGAAGTGGGCTGCAACAGCACGATCGATCGCCCTCCCTCTGAAACGACCTACATTGGCACAGGCACGAAAATCGATAACTTAGTCCAAATTGCCCATGGTTGTCAGGTGGGCCAACATACGGTGATGTCGTCTCAAGTGGGGCTATCGGGCCGCGTAAAAGTGGGCAACTGGGTGCTCCTCGCGGGCCAGGTGGGCATTGCCAACCAGGTGGAAATTGGTGATGGCGCGATCGCCACTGCCCAGTCGGGTTTACATAAGGATGTTGCACCGAAAGCAGTGGTCTCAGGAACGCCTGCGATTGATAATAAACTCTGGCTCAAGGTCTCGGCCGCCTACAATCGTCTGCCGGAACTGCTCCAAACGGTACGCCGTTTGAAGCGGCAACAGAAGTAGCACCTGGTCTATGTTTCAATGCCGAGAGACGTGTAGGGTGGGCATTGCCCACCAAGTTACGGTTTCAAAGGTTCCGAGCTTCACCCTGATTAAGGTGTGTTGAAGTAAAATTACTGGGCCAAACAATTGCACGAATCAATTTGCACCCTGCGGAATTAACATCATGCTCCGCCTGAATGTAGACGCTCACTCTACAATTGCTAAGGAGAGAGAACTTGATCCTGTTGGCTAACGAATGACCTCTGATTTGATTGCATTACTAATTCTGGCTCTATGGACTCTGTTCCTTAATCATTTACCGGCCTTGGCTCGGGTACAGGTGGCTGGCGTGCAATGGGCCTTAAGTAATCGAGAGGACAAGCCCACAACACCTGCTTGGGTAGAACGCGCCGATCGCGCCCAACGCAATCATTTAGATAATCTGGCACTCATCGCCACTGTTGTCCTGATGGCCCATGTTATCGGCCGCAATGATGTTGTGACAGCGATCGCAGCAGGGGTCATCACCAGCAGCCGTATTGCCCATAGCCTGTTTTATCTGGCAGGACAACCCCTGCTTCGTTCATCGAGCTATTTTGTGTCTGTCTTGGGATTGGGGATGATTGTCATCCACTTGTGGATCTAGAGTCTATGCGTATTTTGGTTGCCAGTCATACTTACATCGTTGATCTTAACTGTGCAAAACTGCGATCGCTGGCTAAACTGGGCGCGGAAGTGACTGTTATTGTGCCCCAATGTTGGCGGCCCGGTGGCATTCAAAACCGCATGGTGCAACCCAAACCGCTCCAAGAAGGCGGTTTCCGCCGCATTCCCCTGCCCCATTGGAGCCAAAACAATCAGGGCTTACTGACCTTTAAAGCAGAAATCATTCCGCTACTGCGTCGGTTTCGCCCCCAGATTATTCACGTGGAACAGGGGGCTAAGGCGTTGGGTTATAGCCAACTGATCACGCTCAACAAACTCCTGAGAATTCGCGCCAAGAATTGCTTCTTTACGTGGTGGAACTTGCCCTATACCAACGCATTGCCTGTGGCCTGGCTTGAACGCTATAACTTAGCCAATACCCATGGTTTAATCGCAGGCAACCAAGATGGCTTAAAGATTTTGCATGATCATGGCTATCGCCGCGCTGCCACCGTTCTCCCCCAGTTAGGCGTAGATGAAACTCTGTTTCGCCCGGCCCCTCAACCCGCGTTGCGAGCCCAGTTGGGCATTCCGCCAGAGATGTTTGTGGTGGGGTTTGTGGGGCGGTTTGTGGTGGAGAAAGGCCTCTTGACTCTGATCCGGGCCATGGCTGGCTTAACTGAGCAGCCCTGGCGTTTACTTCTGCTTGGGCGCGGCCCCATCCGAGAGGAATTGCAGGCCTTGGCAGGACAACTGGGGATTGGCGATCGCCTGATTTGGGTCGAAAGTGTGCCCCATGACGCTGTGCCCCGCTACATTAATGTGATGAACACGCTGGTGCTGCCGTCAGAAACCAATACCGAGTTTGCCACCTTGACCGCTCGGGGCTGGAAAGAGCAATTTGGCCATGTGCTCATTGAAGCCATGGCCTGTAAAATCCCAGTCATTGGTTCTGACTCGGGTGAAATTCCCCATGTGATTGACACCACAGGTCTAGTGTTCCCGGAAGGCAACATTGAAGCGTTGCGTGATTTGCTTGCCCGACTGATCAGCCAACCCAGTTTGGCCAACGACCTCGGTGAACGTGGTTATCAACGGGTACAAGAGCGCTACACCAATGATGCGATCGCCCGCCAGCAACTCGCCTTTTATCAACAGTTGTGGCAATAGGGCGTTGCAGGCGAAAATGTTGGTAATGGCAAAACTGGTGGTAAGGGCTTGGTGATGAGAATTCTACAAATTATCCCCTCTGTAGCCGCTGTGTATGGTGGCCCCAGCCAGATGGTACGCGGCCTCTCAGCCGCTTTAGCCCGTCAAGACGCCACAGTGGACATCATTACCACCAATACCAATGGAGATGTCGGCCAAGCCCCCTTAGCGGTCCCCCTCAATCAAGCTCTCCCTGAAGAAAACTATACGGTGCGTTACTTTCGCTGTGCGCCTTGGCGACGGTATAAATTCTCACCTGGCCTCTGTTATTGGCTCTGGCAGAACGCCTACCGCTACGATCTAGCCCATATCCATGCGCTCTTTTCGCCTGTCAGCACCGCCGCCGCAACGATCGCCCGCTGGCGACGTTTACCCTACTTGTTACGACCACTAGGTACACTTGATCCAGCAGATCTGCAAAAAAAGCGACGACTTAAGCAGGTCTACGGCTACTGCCTAGAACGCCCCAACTTAGCAGGGGCCGCAGCATTACATTTTACCAGTCGCCAAGAAGCTGAAATTTCTGAACGCTACGGCACCAATCCCATGTCCTTGGTGATTCCGTTGGGAGTACCATTGCCAGACTTACCTGTTCCTGGTCAAGCGCGGCAGCGTTGGCAAATTCCTACAGACGTTCCGATTGTGCTCTACATGTCTCGGATTGACCCCAAGAAAGGGATTGAGTTACTGATTGATGCGTTAGCCCTATTGCAAGCGCAATCCATTGCCTTTCATCTAGTCTTAGCGGGCTCGAATGCGCAAGATCCCAACTATGAAGCCCTTATCCACAACTATGCCAGCCAGCAGTTGGGGCAACAGGTGACAATCCCGGGGTTCGTCAGCGGTCAGGAAAAACAGGCTTTGTTACGGGATGCTAACTTGTTTGTGTTGCCGTCCTATTATGAAAACTTTGGCATTGCAGTGGCAGAAGCAATGGCGGCTGAAATCCCCGTTGTTATTTCCGATCAGGTGCATATTTGGGAGGCTGTACAGCAGGCTCGAGCCGGTTGGATTAGCCAATGTCGGTTAGATACCCTAACCGATGTGCTCACCAATGCCCTCTCAGACCCAACGGCTCGTCAGGAACGGGGCAAGAATGCTTATCATCTAGCGAAGACTGCTTATAGTTGGGACGCGATTGCAGCAGAACTCCTGACTGCTTATCGCTCTATTCTGCATAATGCTGGCGCTTAGGCCGAATTATTAACTGATACCACCATATTTAGCGTTAAAAGTGGCTGAAATGGATTGTAATTCCTCTATGGAACACAAAAATACTAATCTTTAGTCTTATTACACGTCTCATCCTCGTAGCATGAGAAATAAAATATCTGTACTCAATAAATAGGATTGTGAAGAGCAAGATCCTGAAGTCAAAACTATCGGTAAAAGCAAAGATTGGGTTTAGGGTAAAACCCCTCACTCACCCATTTATTCAAGACACTTTTTGTTCAAGACATTTGTATTTATTGAAATTTAGAGAATATCTGATATTTCAATCAAAATATTAAGGTCTCAATTAGAAGCATGGACGATCGCTATTGGCCTGATGTACGATATCGGAAAATTGCTCACAGGTTGTAATGGAATCGCTTTCTTCCCTTTATTATGCCCTCACTTTTGAGGAGAACGAAGCGCCGCAGCAACGGGAAATTTCTTTTACTGGGTTTGTGCGTCGTACCCGGCTCAAGATGATTTCCTTGGCTTGGATCTGTCTAGCGGTCGGATTGTTTACGGTTAGCTTGGAAAATGTTGCCTTGGCGATTAAGCAGGGCGATCGCGGTTCTGAAGTGACAACCTTGCAAGAAACGCTTAAAACCGAAGGTTATTTTCACGGGCCCGTAACGGGATATTACGGCCCGATCACCGCTGAGGCGGTGCGGCGTTTTCAGCGCACCAACCAGCTTGATAGCGATGGGATTGCTGGGCCCAAAACCCAAGATAAACTCTATGGCCCCGCCGAGCCCCAAGATGACAGCCGGTTGAGCGGAACGGCTCAACTCCCCCGCCGTTCTTCTGTACCTGCGATCGCACCAGAGAGTTCAGGATTGACGCTGGGGCAAAACAAACTCCTGAAACGGGGGCAAAATAGCGATACGGTTCGTCAGCTACAGCTCAAACTCAAACAGCTTGGCTATTTTAATGGGCCCACTACCGGTTATTACGGGACGTTGACCGAAGCTGCGGTCAAGCGTTTCCAGAGCGCGAAAAATCTCGCTCCAGATGGGGTTGTAGGTCCCAAGACCCTAGCAATCATTGAAGGCCGTGAGATTGAACCGGATAATACACCATTCCAGATGGATGATTTCACCGCAGGAGACAGTAGCGGTAGTAACTCACCCTTTGCGGATTGGGAGAGTGCAACACAAAATGCGCCCAGAATTGATTGGGAACAGTCAGATTTTGGTTCATCAGATCCGACTTTAGGCTCGCCAGAGAACAGCTCATCCCCTTCGCGCTTGAGTCAGCAAACTCAGGTGCTCGTGGAGACTGCCCATCGCCTCGCTCGTCCACCACGTCCTGAGGCAAGTCCTCGTTCACCGGACAGTCCTCAGCTTCGCTCGGCCGCACCACCCTCGGAGACCCCGAGCACTGCTCAACCCCGTCTCAGCCTATCCGATTACACCGCCGAGTTCACTGAAGCTGCCCGTACTGTCACTGAGCGGATGGCACTCAAGACCACCATCTATGGCAATATTGCCCCCAAGTCGATTGTGCATTCGGGTAAGGGTCTGTTTTTTGCCCAAAACATGATGTATACCCACAGCATCACGGTTTATGATCGCAACTATCAATTGGTCAAGACCATCTCTGATGCCATCGAATTACAAAAGTATGGCTATCCACAATATGCTGGCAAATATCGAGGCGCACCGGTTGAAGCGTCGTTTTCTCACGATGGTCAATATGCTTGGGTGTCTAACTATCAAATGTATGGCGCTGGCTTTAACCGTCCGGGCAATGATAAATGTAATCCGGGGCAAAAGACTGACCCGAGCTTTTTATATCGGGTGAACACCCAGAATTTTGAAATTGATCAGGTGGTGAAGGTGGGGTCTGTGCCGAAATATGTGGCGGCAACCCCAGACGACCGTTATGTGCTAGTAACCAATTGGTGTACTGATGATCTCAGTGTGGTGGATGTGGCTCGCAATCGTGAAGTGCGTCGGATTAAGCTGGGCCGCTACCCGCGAGGGATTGTTATTGATGGGACATCGAATCAGGCTTATGTAGCCGTGATGGGTTCCCAAAATATCGCCAAAATTAGTTTGGACAAGTTCAAGGTGGATTGGTTTAAGAACGTGGGGCGATCGCCCCGCCATCTGAGCATCGATCCTCAGGGGCGTTATCTCTATACCAGCCTCAATGGTGAGGGTCGGGTGGCGAAAATTGATCTCAAGACGGGAAAAACGGTGGCCAAGGTGGTGACCGGAAATGCGCCCCGCAGTATGGTGCTCTCTCAGGATGGTGAGCATATTTATGTGGTGAACTACGAGTCAGACACGATGGCAAAGGTGCGTACGACAGATATGCGTGTGGTGCATACAGTGTCGGTGAACGACAAGCCGATTGGGATTACCTATGACCCTGCTAAGAAGGAGGTTTGGGTTTCGTGCTATTCGGGCAGCATTATGGTGTTTGAGGGGTAAACAGTTGGCCTTGTATAGGCTTAATTGGGTTTAATCCATTCGAGACGCAAACCAAAACGCCAACACCACAGTGCAGAAAAACAGGATCGTACAGAACATATCGACCCAAGTATGCCATTGTTCAGAGTTGATAAAGGTCATGATTTGGAATGGAAGAGCACGATCAAGCGTGAGCAATAAACTCCATCTAGTCAGCGAAGTTTAAACTGTTGAAGACAGGATTTACTAGCTCGGGTTAAGAATGATGAGTTAATTCTAGCGTTAGCGCTGGTCACTGCTAATCCTTTAATATCAGGGATGTCATCAACTCACACCACCAAGGCAGATTAAGACCGTCATGTTAAACCGCTTTCAATATGTGTCAATAATGCTCGGGAGTTCGCTATTACTGAGCCAGCCCCTCATCGCTCAAGCCCAAAGCACTCCAATCCAAGCCGAGCCAGACCCACGCATTCAAAACTTACTTGAGCGATTTGAAGGTTACGAAAGTTCCCCAGGCTTTATCTCGGGGGGACGCTCCAAGCTTGGTGATACGAGTTTGACTCAAGTTGAGGAGGTGAATTCGCTGCTAGCGTTAGCACGTCGCTATGACTGCCTGCCGAATGAACCGGATTATACGTTTGTTGAAGGACAACCCGTGGGTCAATATCGATTTGCCGCCGCTCTCGCTGCCTGCGCAGAAAAGCTTCACACCCTCGCTGTCGAAGCAGGTTCTATTGAATTTATTGCCGTGGAAGATCGTGTAACGATCCAGCGTCATGTGCAGCGGTTTGAACCCGAACTCACAGCATTAGGGATTGCTCCAGCGAATTTTGCATTTCTGGATGGGACGGTGAAACCGGGACAAGAGGATGTGTCTTTCACAGTCGAGGTGGATATCATACCGATATCTGTCCCTTTTTTCGGTAATGCTGATGATTTACCCCATACTTTTAATTCTGACCAAGACCCAGCAATTCAAGACCTGCTTGAGCAACTTAATAGTTATGAAGCCCACCCTCGCCCTGCGTGGGCGACAGATGTGACTGCCTATCAGCTCCCTTCGCCTACAGATATTACTGAGCTATCTGAGTTGGTGCGCCGCTATGGCTGCTTGCCAGAAGCATCAGGCGATGATGAATTCTGGAACAGAATCGAGACTCGCTATGGGTTTGTTGAGACGTTAAGTATTTGCCTACAACATTTGAATACAACGACTGTTGCAACTGGCTCTATTGCATTTATTGCCGCTAACGATCTGACAACATTACAGCGTTATATACAAGAGTTTGAACCAGAGTTATCGGCTTTGGGCATTGCTTCAGAGGATTTTGTTTTTTTGAATAGGGATCAGGAAACAGAACCAGACCGCTCATCTTTGGCAGGGAAATCCATGTCGAATGTAGAATTTGAGCTTGTTGATGCCTTTTCCACTGACGATATCGATGGCTTACCTGAAATACCCGACAATGAAATTTTTGGCGATCGCGTCCGTTTAGAAGTCAACACTGAATTTAACGGAGACGATCGTTTAGTTACTCGCCTCAGAGCAGGCTGTCTGTCACCTTCAGAACTTATTCCTTCCTCTTCTGAAGACAATACCGAAACATTCGTAGCTCAGTTTGTTGTTTCTGGGGATGCAGAGACTGAATCGTTGCCTGTCTTGTTTGAAGATAGTAATTCAGCGTTCGATAGCATTATTAATTATCTCGGGGATTCTGTTAGACAAAGCAGTATCAACGAGTAATTAGGGCACGATCGCAAACCCTCGGGGCTAGAATCAGGGTACGAAAATGCCCCAATCATCGCCTTCTTGACATTGACACATCAGGATTGCATCTGACGAATGCGGGCAAAACACCATTGTCGCAACGGCAAGGGCAGATAAGCTAGCGATCGCCCCACTTGAGCCTTGCGCCCTGGTTTCTCTTGCAATAAAGCCCGTCCTCGTTGGGTTTGACCCACTTCGATCAATCGTAAGCCTAACTGTAGCTCCGTATCTTGAAGGCGATTACGCCGTACCTGTTCGAGGTGCATATCCTCAAACTGGAAATACCGCAGATATTGGGCTTTATCTTCGAGGTAGCGCAGGGCGCGGGAGCGACTGGTTTGTTCGGGATGACGACGATATTCCATCAATCGCTCCGGGAGGTAATAGCCCACCTTACCGGCCAGAGCCAGCCGCACCAACAGGTCATTATCCTCACAGTTTTGCAGGTCTGGCCGCATAAAATCCACATCTTGGAGGGCAGCAGTACGGAAGAGGGTCGCCCCGACTTGAAAGCTTTGATGCACAAATACCTGTTTGAGCAAGTTCTTCACCACGCCTGCGGGAAGCTTATGTCGCTTCCAAAACTTTGAATTGGCGATTGTTGCGTCTAAATCGCGCTGATTGTGCTCATCAATAATCCAATGGTCGGTGCCGACAAAATCCACGTGGGGATTGGTTGCCAAAACTGAGACAGTCTGGGCTAAAAATTCGGGTGTTAAGCCGTCATCATCATCAAATTTCAGAAAATATTGCCCCTCGGCTGCGAGATAGCCCGATCGCATATTATTGCTTTTGCCAATATTGTGCTCATGGCGCAGATACCGGATGCGGGGGTCATCCTGGTAGCTGGCCATCACCTCCGGTGTGGCATCGGTTGAACCGTCATCACAAACAAGCAATTCCCAGTCTGCATCGGTTTGGGTAAGGACGCTGGCGATCGCAATGGGCAGAAGATGCGATCGATTGTAAGTGGGAATACAAATACTGACCTTAGGCACACGTTCTCTTGCGAAAGCTCGTTACCATGAAGCTAACATATTGCTCTGGTGGTGGCAGATTTGCTCAGTAATCTATTCCCATAACCACCACCCGTTTGCCCTTGGTATGAACATCCTGATGCTCTCCGCCACCTTCCCCTATCCGCCCAGCAAGGGGGGAACGCAGGTGCGCACCTTTAACTTATTGGCATATCTCCAACGCAACCATGCTATCACCTTGGCGGTGCAAGTGAGCCCACAGGTCAAACCCAAGCATATTGCAGCCCTGCAAAACTACGTCGCAGACCTAAAAGTTTTTGAGGCTGCGCCTGCTCCATCTTTGCAGGCGATCGCTAAACTCCAACGCCTCGGTCAAAGTTGGCGAACCGGGATTCCGCCGAATGTTGCGTCTCGTGCCCAGCCCGACATGCAGGCTTGGCTGGATGCCCAGGTCGAATCTGGCCGGTTTGATGTGCTGACCTGTGAACATAGCGTCAATGAAATCTTTGTGCGTCCCCAATGGCGCGATCGCCTCCCTACAGTGGTGAATATCCATAGCTCCGTGGCTGCGACCTGTGCCCAACAACTCCAAGCAGGCACAGCCGAGCACCCGTGGCGCGATCGCCTCAATTTGTCCCTGCTCCAACGCTACGAACGCAGCTATTGCCGCAAATTTAAGCATCTTGTCGTCACTACCCCCGAAGATGCCCAACAGTTCCAGACCTTTGCCCCCAACACCCCAATTACAGTGATTCCCAACGGTGTAGATCTTGAGCTGTTCCCGATGCGTCCCCGCGATCCAGGCGGGCAGACGTTGATCTTTGCGGGGGCGATGGATAATCAACCCAATATTGATGCGGCTCAGTTTTTGGCTCTGAGAATCTTGCCCCGTTTGCAACAGCGCTATCCCCAGCTAGCACTGAGACTTGTGGGCGCCCGACCCGTCCCCGCTGTGCAAGCGCTGGCCCAACAAGCGGGCGTTACGGTAACCGGTCGGGTTGATTCAATGGTGCAGGAGTTACACCAAGCTACGGTTTGTGTGATTCCGATGCGGAGCGGTTTTGGCATTAAAAATAAAACCCTAGAGGCATTGGCTGCTGGGATTCCGGTGGTGGGGAGCGATCGCGCTCTTGAAGGTCTGAATCTTGACGGTCAAATGGTCTTACGGGCCAATGCAATCGAGGAATATGAACAGGCGATCGGCCAGCTTCTGGACAATCCATCCCTCCGTCAGCAGTTCTCCACCGCAGGGCGGCAATTTATTGAGCAGCACTATACCTGGGATGTGGCGGGACAGCGGTATGAAGCCGTGTTAGCAAATGGGTAACGAACTGAAAGCTTTACGACAACTCGTTGCAGCTTAACGATCAAATTCACAAACTGATTCACGTTGCACAGGACAGATCGGCGCAAGTAAAGGGTTGCCGCTCAAATCAATATTGATAGCGTTCGTGAGTTCAGATAATGCTTCTATGTTGGTGATTTGGTTATTGTTTAACCAAAGCAGTGATAGATTGCTGAGTTCAGACAACGGTGAAACATCTTCAATGTGATTACTACCGATCCAAAGCTCGTGAAGCTTTGGCATATTGCTCAAGGCGTCTATCTCTTCAATTTCATTTCTACTCAGATGAAGCACCCCTATATTCACCATTGCCTCTAAAGCATCAATATCTTGAATGTGATTATCACTCAGTTCAAGCCTTTGAAGTTGAACCAGCTCCCTGAGTGGTTCAATACTTTTTATTTTATTTCTACTTAAATGGAGACTTTGAAGCTGAATTAAATTTGAGAGAGGGGTCAGATCATCAATCCGATGATATTCAATGGAGAGGGAATGCAAGTTTATTAGAGAGGCTAAGGACTCTAGATTTTTTATATTTCCTCTATCATTGTCATTGTTACTGGCGTATCCCCAATTGAGGCTATTCAGATAGAGTGTGTGTAAATCAGTGAGATTTGATAATGCTGATATATCTTCTGTATCTATAGTGAGATAGAGTGTAATAAGATTAACAAGATTTTCCAGAGCAGCGATCGTTTCAATTCTATTCCCATCTAAGCTGAGATGCCTTAAACCAGTTAAATCCTTAAGAGGGCTAATATCTCGAATCGAATTGTTAGATAAGGATAAGACTTGTAAGTTAGTCAAAGAGGAGAGTGGCTCAATATTTTCGATCCGATTACCTGTAAGATGCAATGACTGTAAGTATTGCAGAGAAGCGATAGGGGTAATATCCTGAATTTGTAATCCGTCTAAGCGTAAACTCTGAAGCGCGACAAGCGATTGAATGGGCTGAATGGTATTAATTTGGCGTCCTTGGCGTCCATAGATATGCAACGATTCTAGATTTTCTAGAGTACCAATAGTGCTGATATCATCAGTCTGCAATGTTTCTATGATGAGAGACCTTAAGTTGGTGAGCGTTGTGATGGGTCGTATATCCTTGATTTGCTGGCGAGAAATCACCAATTCTTGTAAACGATTTAGTTGAACATCAGCCCATAGACAATCTTCTGTTTCTACTGTTTGCAGCAAAACGCTCACGGTGTGCCTTGCCTCAGGTGTTAACTGTTCTCGATGCTCACACCAATTTGCAAAGGTTACAAAGCCACTCGGATCAGCCTGGGCTATCCCTGGGTCAATTATCCCAACCAAAGTGATCAACCCTGAACTCACTGCAACGATACCTAACTTCAACTGGCTCAACATCCATTTATTCTCCACATACGATTCTGAATATCCATCGCTCAGGAAATAACTCAGTGCGATGGCGCATTTGCTCACGTCTCCAACTTCTGCTTGCGCCCCAGCGCACTGTAAGGCAACACTCGCAACACCTCCTCTGTTGTGGTTATACCGCTTGTGACCTTCTCGATCGCGGCCAGTCGGAACGAAGCAAACTTGATTTGGCGGAGATAGCGGTGGAGATCCGTCATCGTGCCATCGTAGATAATTTCCCGGACGCGATCGTCCACCTCCAGCATTTCCACAATAGCTTCCCGACCTAAATATCCGGACTCAAAACAGAGCGAACAGCCCTTACCCTTGCGCCACTTATCTTTGGGGACTTTATCAGGGTCAAGATAGAGCCGCCGAAAATCTTGGGCGGTGGGGGTATAGGGTTCAGCACAATGGGGGCAGACCCGCCGCACTAAGCGTTGCGCCACAATCCCCAACAGCGCATCACTAATCAAACCCGGATCGGGGCCAATATCTTTGATGCGGGGAATTGCGCCAGCCGCATCATTGGTGTGGAGTGTGGTCAAAACCAGATGCCCTGTTAGCGCCGCCCGCACTGCGGTTTCGGCTGTCTCCTCATCCCGGATTTCCCCAACCATAATAATGTCGGGATCTTGCCGTAAAATCGAGCGCATTCCTGCGGCAAAGGTCATGCCCGCTGCCTCATTGACCTGGGTTTGGGTGATGCGGGGCAGAATGTATTCCACAGGGTTTTCCACAGTGACCACATTGACATGTTCCGTAGCGATCGCCTGCAAACTGGTGTAAAGCGTACTGGTTTTCCCTGATCCCGTCGGCCCCGTCAAAATCAGCATCCCTTGGGGCTGAGAGAGCCAACGCCGGAAATTTTTAAGCGTGCGAGTACTAAAGCCCAAGTCGTCCATTGTGGTGAAAGGATTCTCGCGGGGCAACAGCCGAACCACGGCTTTTTCCCCAAACATACAGGGCAGCGTGCTAACGCGCATATCCATGCCCAATTCCACCTGCTCACCTGAGGCATATTGCTCCCCGATTCGGCCGTCTTGGGGAATGCGGCTCTCCGCAATGTTAATCTCCGACATCACTTTGAGTGCCACAATCACCCGGCGGCTAATTTCTGGGGGCAGCAGGGTAATATCCCGTAGCACCCCATCAATGCGATAGCGGACGCGCAAGCCATCTTGCAAGGGTTCAAGGTGAATATCACTGGCGCGGTTCCGCAAAGCCCCAGAAATAATGGTTTTAATCCGCTCAATTTGATCAACCGCTTTGGCCAGATAAAACTCAGTGGTCTCGCTGATGTCTTCTTGGTCGAGTTGACCTGTAAGGGGGTTAATCAGCGGTGTGGAGGTAATGCGGTTGGGATCGTAATGGTGGACGTGATACCAGCTTTTGTAGCTTTTTTCGGTGATGGCGATGATTTTGACCTCGGCAAAGGTGCGATCGCGCATTTTGCTCAGGGCGGGCTCTTCAACGTCCACAGGTGACCCGAGATAGTAGCAATTTTGCCACAGCAGCAGCGGCACCACTGGCGGCAGCAGAGCTTTGTCGGGAAACTCCCGGAAAAAGCGATCGCTGACTTCTTTATCCAGTAAAGCGGGGTTGATCATGCCCTGATCATTGACCAGTAGTTGTAGAGCGTAGTCACAGGTGATTTGCCGATTGCGTAGTTGTCGCCAGGCGCTGGGTTGCTTGATGAGGTTAATAGAAGACATGGGTTGGGGGGAAGGGGGAGATGCG
>JAAHHN010000070.1 GCA_010672165.1 Spirulina sp. SIO3F2
CCCCCTGGCTGGATTGGTTTAAGGTTGAAGGCTGGCCGCTCTCCGCTTACGACGGCAGCAGAACCGCCAACTACAGAGGCTGGTGGAACAATCGCGCCCTGCCGGAGTTTAACCATGACCATCCGGATGTGCGGGAATATATTATGCGGATCGCCGAATATTGGTTAGAGCAAGGTATTGATGGCTGGCGGCTAGATGTGCCTTTTGAGGTTAAAACCCCCGGCTTTTGGCAAGAATTTCGTCAACGGGTGAAAGCGATTAACCCGGAAGCCTACATTGTGGGGGAAATTTGGCGGGATGCGCGACAATGGCTCGATGGCGAGCAGTTTGATGGCGTGATGAACTATATCTTTACAGGGGCAACGCTTGCCTTTGCAGGGCAGGGTCATATTCAAAAAGATCTGGTGGATGCTCCAGCTTATGACGCCTATCCCGCGATCGATGCTGCCGAATATGGTCGTCAGATCCAGGAACTCCTAGAACTTTACCCCTGGGATATTCAGCTTGCCCAACTCAACCTGCTCAGTAGCCATGACACCGCTCGGGTGCGCAGCATTCTGGGGCACGATCGCGCCAGTATCAAACTCGCCGTTCTGCTGTTGCTCACATTCCCTGGCGCACCCAGTATCTATTATGGCGATGAGGTGGGCTTGCCCGGTCGCCTTGACCCGGATTGCCGCTGGAGCTTTCCGACGCGATCGCGCTGGGACTTAGATCTCCTCAACTATCACCGCGATCTGATTGCCCTCCGTCATCGCTATGCCGCTCTCCAAACCGGGGACTATCGAACCGTGTTTACCGACGGTTTAGTCTACGGTTTTGAGCGAAAATTGGGACAAATGGCGGTGCGGGTTTATGCCAATGGCGGGAGTGACCCCACAACCGTGCCACTTGCCCCAGATCAATGGGACATTAGGTTTGGAAATGGTCATCTACACCAAGGGTTACAACTACCGCCTCGGGAAGGCTGTGTTGTCGTTGCTCAGGATAAAACCTAGAATGCCTGAAAGCTCGATAATCTTTTAGTGCTTTCTCTAGTTTCTTCCGGAACAATATGCGATCGCGCTGCTAATGCTAAAGATAGTGAGGTAGTTACACTCCTGCACATGGGGGCATAGCCCACCGTGGAGCATTACTAGCGATCACGTTTTTGTGGTAGAGCATACTCTTAAGTGATGCAACGTCCAAAACATTAAAACCTTGATTTTGCAGGTATTGCTCACCCTATATTTCTACTCGTTTTTTCGCCCTACTTGCTCTGCCTTAACTTAACCCAAACCCTGTAAAAAAAGGAGCACTGCCCCCAAATCTTCCCAATTGTGCAAATCAATTCCTTCGGCTACAAATTAATTGCTTCAGCAATGAACTATTTGCGGTCAATTGTCGTCAGACAATATACGGAACTTTAATCACCGAATTCTTGTAATTTCTACTGCGCGTAATTGCTTAAGGACTTGCCATGAAACACCTTGCCGTATCTGCTCTCTATTGTGCTGGTTTCTGGACATTGCTCTTCCCAACTGTGAGTTTGGCCCAAGCACAGAACTATCCAACCAATGAGCGCCAAAGCTTTGTGGAGAGTTGTGCCAACTTACGAGGTTCAGAAGTCAGAGCGATCTGTGCCTGTACCTTTGAGAAGATTAAGGCTCGCTACAGCTACGAGGAATATCGCTCCATTCGGCAACGGATTGATAACGGGAGTCAGCTCCCTGCTCCTGTGGTGAAGATGATTGAAGACTGTCGGCGATCGCAGTCTTAAGACCGAATGAGCAAGTCCTGATTTTTGGGCTCTTGAAAATCGCCTCACATCCCCTGAGTGAGCAGTAAAATCCTCCTTGCAGGGATTATTGAGATTTATTGCTGCCGGCGAGAAGCCCCCTGACTTAGGGCAGTGGGTCGAGATTCAATTGAGTGGTAGGATGTTTGACCGAGCGAGCATTCTAGCCGTCTGACCTTGATTTATCCCTAACCCTTACATAAGGAGAATTTCTGCGTTTTGGCCCGTTACCTTTTTACCTCCGAATCCGTTACCGAAGGTCATCCTGACAAAATCTGCGATCAGATTTCCGATACTATCCTGGATGCCCTGCTGGCGCAAGATCCAAGCAGCCGTGTCGCCGCTGAGGTGGTGGTAAACACAGGGTTGGTCTTGATTACTGGCGAGATCACCTCCCAAGCCAATGTCAACTATATTGATCTGGCTCGACAAAAGATTACTGAGATTGGCTACACCGATGCTGACAATGGCTTCTCTGCCGATAGCTGCTCGGTGCTGGTGGCATTAGATGCCCAGTCCCCTGACATTGCCCAAGGTGTAACCCAAGCCCAAGAGCAACGGGACGCCCTCAGTGATGACCAACTCGACCAAATTGGGGCAGGAGATCAGGGTTTGATGTTTGGCTACGCCTGCGATGAGACCCCTGAACTGATGCCCATGCCGATTAGTCTGGCGCATCGGATTTCCCGGCAGTTGGCTGCTGTGCGCAAAGATGGCACATTGCCTTATCTGCGCCCAGATGGCAAAACCCAGGTGAGTGTGGTCTATGAAGACGGCAAGCCTGTTGGCATTGATACAATCTTGGTGTCAACCCAGCACGATGCAGCGATCGGCGATTTAACCGAAAATGATGCGGTGCAAGCCAAAATCAAAGAAGATTTAATGGCGTTGGTCGTCAAGCCTGTATTTGACGACATCGCGATTAAACCCACTGAGGAGACTCGCTTTTTGGTCAATCCCACAGGCAAGTTTGTGATCGGTGGCCCTCAAGGAGATTCGGGCTTAACTGGCCGGAAGATCATTGTCGATACCTACGGCGGCTACTCTCGTCATGGCGGCGGGGCGTTCTCTGGTAAAGACCCCACAAAAGTTGACCGCTCGGCGGCTTATGCTTGCCGCTATGTGGCCAAGAACATTGTGGCCGCAGGTCTGGCGGAAAAATGTGAAGTGCAAGTGAGCTACGCGATCGGTGTGGCGCGGCCAGTGAGTGTGTTAATTGACACCTTTGGTACAGGCAAGGTCTCTGAGGAGATTCTCTTGGAACTTGCTCAGAAGCATTTTGAGTTGCGCCCAGCCGGGATCATTCAAACCTTTGATTTGCGGGGTTTACCAGGCAAGCGAGGTGGTAAGTTCTACCAGAACTTGGCTGCTTATGGTCACTTAGGCCGGACAGATCTGGATTTGCCTTGGGAGCAAACTGATAAGGCAGAACTGCTCAAGACTGAAGCCGCAGTGATGGCTTAGATCTGGATTGAATTGAATATTTGATTGCGGGGAGAGATCTGAAACTCATCCCCGCTTTGTCGTTTTTTGGTGACTTGATGAATTGATATATGTGGAATCGGAAAGCATTCGTCACGCATACTTTTTCGCAAATCATTTAGATGAGCTATCAGAGATTTTCTGCAAGAAATATAAGTGGGCGTTAGGTGTGAATTCTTCAGGGATTTCTCTTTGTACATCTGACAATCCGGTCGTCAAAATACCTTACTTCAAAAGCGGTTATGGTTCACCAGAGACCACTATTTTATTCCCATTAGATAAGTAAGTACTTACTTATCTTGAAAATGCGTGAAGAAGCAAGCTGGAATGATGGTACGATTCTCTACCTCAGTCCAAATCAAGTTAAGAGTTACAATGCAGCTCAAGTTTTTTGTAGCACTAGATTTGTGTATGCTTCAAATGATGATTTTGAATTTGCCAAGGTGCTCTGCCAAGAAATGATACTTTTTTAAATAAAGAACGACTTAAATTTGTGTAGGCTTTTTTTGGATTTATGCCAATTACTGAGTAAATGTAAATTGCACTCTGAGAACAGCATACAATTTCAAAGAATCGGGAGATCTATCAGATCTCTTCTATAACTGATCTTACTTTCTGAATTTGCTCAATGGTCAGACCTGTTAACGTCACCAACAGTTCATCCGAAAGCCCCTGCTCAATCCCCTTGCGCACCACTTCTTCTAGCCCTTCAGCCTTACCTTCAGCCTTACCCTCTAACTTGCCCTTGCGGTGTGCTGTATCAATTGAGTTTTGCAAATCTCGATATTCCTTGAGGCTATCCTCATAAAATTGCACCTGTTCAGGAGTGAAGCGGGCAATCTCAGCGATTGCAAATAGCTTCTCAAAGATTTCTTCTTGTAAAGCTTCAGGAATTTCCTGAATCTGAGTGAGATTTCTGAGGATATAAAGCCACTTATCAAACCGCGTTTCTAGTTCATCAATTGTTTTGTTGAACTTCGGCATCTCCAGATAAACAAACGTCAGCTTATCGTAGAAGACTTTGCAGGTATCGATATCAGTTAGCTTAATGTCATAGCGATACTTCTCAGGTTTGTCCTTATCTTCTTCAAAAACAAAATCAAGAATGGCAATAGCATACACTGCCCTTAGTTCAAAGTTCCACTTGCCGCGCTCAGCTTGCTCTCGAATCGGGAACGTAGAATAGTAAACCGTTCGATCCTTAAAATAGTCCTGTTTGGTTTTCTGAAGCTCAACAATAAACTTTTCACCTCGTTCGTTTTCACAATAGAGGTCAAAAATAGCCCGACGTTCGGCCCCCGTCACCCCAAGCTGCTCATTTTTGATGTAGTTCAGTTCTTTGATTTCACCCTGCTCATCTTTAAGCAATTCATTCAAGAAATCCAAAAGGAGTTCCTTGTTGGGTTCTTCACCAAAGATCTTTTTAAACCCATAGTCAGTAAAAGGGTTGATGTATTTCTCAGTAAAGTGGTACATCGATCGCGCTCATGGCTATACTCATGCCCTAATTTTAACGTGGGAGTAGAGCACCAGAATCATTGAGAGCATTGCACAATAACGCCAGACACTACCAAGAATTGGGACATGTTCAATTATTATCGACTACTGAGGATGATCGTCTCCATTTTGCTAATGAGTTGGCTGACGATCGCCTGCCACACCCCTTCCAAATCCTCGCCTACACTAACCATCTCCGCCGCCGCCAGCCTGCAAATTGTCCTCGAAACGATCGCGCCCCAATTCCAACACCAATTTCCAGACATTGCGATCGCTTTCAATTTCGGTGCATCCGGCGCTTTGCAGCAACAAATCGAACAGGGTGCGCCTGTAGATGTGTTTTTCTCTGCTGCAATTCCCCAGATGAATGCCTTAGCTCAGAAAGGCTTGCTGTTAGATGAAACCCGCCAAGATATTGTGGGGAATCGCCTCGTCCTCATCGCTCCCCTTAATTCTCCCCTTGAGATCAACGATTTGGAACAACTGAAAGAATTGCCAATTGGACATCTTGCCGTGGGAGAATTTCGCAGTGTTCCAGCGGGCCAATATGCCCAGCAAGTCTTCGAACAATTCGGGCTGCTCACATCACTCCAGTCTAAATTCGTCTTTGGCAAAACCGTCCGTTCTACCCTAACTGCGGTCGAAAATGGCAACGCCCAGCTGGGCATTGTTTATGCTACAGATGCAGCGATTTCCGATCGCGTCCAAGTCTTACTCACCATCCCTGATCATGCTCACCAGCCTATCCACTATCCCATTGCTGTGCTGGCTGCCAGTAAACACCCTGTTGCGGCTCAGGAATGGCTGAATTTTTTGCAGGGTGAAACTGTCCAAACTGCTTTTGCTGAATTTGGCTTTATTCCCTTGAAACACAACGACTAGATTTTCCTCAAATACCCAGTTCAAGCGGAAACTGTTAACTGCACACTGTTAACTGCACACTGGAATGGATCCCACGCCCCTTTGGCTATCTCTGCGTATTGCCACGATCGCCACTGCGATCGCCTTTGTTTTGGGGACTGCGATCGCCTATTGGCGGCAAGGCTATCAGGGACGATGGCGATCGCTGATTGATAGTCTTTTGCTGGCACCGATGGTACTTCCTCCCACAGTTCTTGGCTTTGGGCTGTTGTTGCTCCTGGGTAAAAACGGGCCGCTCGGTCGCTTGGGCTTGAATATTGTTTTCACCAGCTCGGCAGCAGTCCTGACCGCCACCGTTGTAGGCTTGCCCCTGATGTACAAAACCCTGTTGGGAGCATTCCGACAGATTGACCCCGAGTTGCCACAGGTGGCACGGACATTGGGTGCTGGGGAATGGCGGATTTTAGGGCGTATTATTTTACCCCTAGCTCGCCCTGGCATTTTCTCCGGCATCATCCTGACTTTTGCTCGGGCGTTGGGAGAGTTTGGTGCAACCCTGATGCTGGCAGGCAACATTCCTGGCAAAACTCAGACGTTACCCATGGCGATCTACTTTGCAGTGGAGGCAGGCGCATTTCGAGAAGCTGCGTTTTGGAGTGGAATTATTTTACTGATCACGTTGGGGGGCCTATCTATCATTAACCATGCCTCTAACTGGAGCATCGTTTTCAAAAGTTTAGACCCAAGCCATAAGGTACACCCCAGAAGTTACCCAATAGGGGTGAGTTTGAAACCTGCCCCTACCGTGGATTTTGCTCCCCAACTCTCTGTTGATATCCAGAAGCAGCTACCCGGTTTTACGCTCCAAGTGGAATTGACCAGCGATCGCCAACCGCTAGGACTACTCGGGGCTTCTGGTGCAGGCAAAAGCTTGGTTTTGCGCTGTCTTGCAGGTTTAGAGACTCCAGATGCTGGTCGGATTGTGATCAATGGGCGTGTTCTGTTTGATGCTGAGGCTGGCATTAACCTGCCCAGCCGTGAGCGTCGGGTGGGACTGCTTTGGCAAAATTATGCTCTCTTTCCTCACCTCACAGTTGCGGAGAATGTGGCCTTCGGCCTACCCGTTGGACTCTCGCGCTTCCAAAGGCATCAACAGGTGATGCAGCAATTGGCAATGGTACAGCTATTGGAGTGGCGCGATCGCTATCCCCATCAGCTCTCAGGGGGTCAACAGCAGCGGGTTGCCTTGGCTCGGGTACTCGCCAGCCAACCGGCTCTTTTGTTATTGGATGAACCCTTCTCTGCATTGGATACCCATCTGCGTGACCAGATGGAACGGGATTTACAGTGGCATTTAGACCAGTTTTCTGGTATCACGCTGCTGGTCAGTCACAATATTGATGTGACCTATCGTCTCTGTAGCAGGCTGTTGGTAATGGTGCAGGGGCAGGCCGCAGTATGTGCTGCCAAACAGACCGTGATTGAACGCCCCCCAACCGTAAGTGCTGCACAACTAACAGGTTGCCAAAACATCACACCCATCATCCGGCTTAACCCCAAGACTGTAAATGCCTTAGCTTGGCATTGCACGCTCCAAACAGCCCAATCATTGGACACAGCCGTTACGCACTTGGGACTACGGGCTGAACAGATTCGTTTTATTGACCATTTCTCTGATCAAACCCAGGTTGATGCGAGCTTTGAAGCGGAGGCACAAGGGATATCTGAGACGCTCACTTCAGACTCATCGCTAGCCCCCCAACTGCTTAACCCATTTGATCGGGTCAATGTCTTCCCCTGCTGGCTGGTGATGACCAGCGAGACTCCTCACTGTATAACACTTTATCTGAAGCTCCATACTGAACCTGAAAACCCTCAAGATTATCATCTTCAAGCTGAAGTCACCAAGAAAAAGTGGCAGCTTCTACAAAATTTCCCTCTGCCTTGGTCAATACAACTTAGGCCAGAGCAGTTGCTAATGCTACGAGATTAAAGTGGCTTCCAACCAAGAAAAATATCACTTTTTATCACCTTTTCTATATTTGCAGGGGCAAGAGAATCCAGCATAATTGGAGATGGGAATGGTGAGCGATAAACAATTGCTTACTCAAAACTCCCATAGACAGTGACAGTCAGCAGCTTTATGGCAGAAGGGACACCTTCTGCTATTTCTTTATTAAGACCCAAGTTTCAAGGCACGATCGCCATTTGCTGTCGGGCAGGGAGGGTAATCACAAATTGAGTACCTTGACCCGCTTCAGAGATACATTCGAGCTGTCCATCATGCTTCTCTGTAATAATTTGGTAACTAATTGACATCCCCAAACCAGTTCCTTTCCCAATGGGTTTTGTGGTAAAAAAGGGATTAAAAATTTGATTTTGGATTTCAACAGGAATTCCTGGGCCATTGTCTTGAATCACAACCCTAACTTGATGCTGCTCTTGAAGTGATTCTGTTTTTAACTGAATGGTAGCAATTTGATCGGGTTTGATATTTTCTTCAATGGCGTCGATCGCGTTTGCCAAGATATTCATAAAAACTTGATTGAGTTGGCTGGGGAAGCAATCAATTTTAGGTAGATCTTGATATTGTTTAATGATTTGGATTTCTGGGCGATCGCCATTGGCTTTAAGTCGATGCTGCAAAATTAGCAATGTGCTATCAAGACCCTCATGGAGATTAGCTGCCTTGTAGTCTGCCTCATCGAGTCGGGAAAATGTGCGCAATGAGGTCACGATATCTTTGATGCGGTCTGCACCAATCCGCATGGAATTCACCATTTCCGGAAAGTCTTGCACAGTGAACTCAATATCCTCATCTTCTAAAATTTCTAGCAAACCGGCTGGCGGTTGAGGATAATGCTGCTGATAGGCATCAAACACCGTTAAAAAGCTTTGGCAATAGTCTTCCAAATGGTTTAAATTACCATAAATAAAACTCACAGGATTATTAATTTCATGGGCCACACCTGCCACGAGTTGACCCAAGCTGGACATTTTTTCGCTCTGAATCAGTTGCCCCTGGGTCGTTTGGAGTTCTTGCAAAGTCTGTTCTAAGGTTTGCGCTTGCTGGCGCGATTGCTCTTTGGCGTCTTGAATATATTCAATCAACTGAGCATTGCCCCAGGCGATCGCTATTTGATTGGCTAGGGTTTTAAACGTCTCCCGCTCCACATCACTAAACTGCGATCGTCGTGGATCTTCCAGCTCAAGCACGCCGATGAGCGTCTCGTTAAATACCATCGGTACCGCAGTTGCAGCGGACTCCTGAGCACCACTACTATGCATTTTTTGATCCAGACGTGTGGCCTCAATCCAAGGTTCTAGCTTAGCAGCACAGCTAATCGCAGGCTGAGTCTCATCCACGGAATGGGTCGGTTGCAAGACCAGGCATTCTTGCTCGGCATCCCAGAGATACACCTCGACTCGCTCTAAATGAAACTGATGTTGCATTAGCTCAACCGCATCATGCAATAGGCGCTCCCGCTCAAAAATCGCTGTGGCCAACTCCCCTACGGCTACAGTTGTCGATTGGCTCAACTCTAGGGCTTGGGAACGGTCTTCTAGGTTGTGGAGCAACTGGCCAATCTGTTCAGCCATCTGATTAAACCGGGCGGCTAACTTACCTAGTTCATCTTGGCTCTTCACTTGGCTACGGACATCTAATTCACCTGCTGCAAAGTGACCGACGGTTGTGGTCAGGGCTGCGATGGGTCGAGTCAGCGCGTAAGCGAGGGCGATCGCGGCTAAGCTCACAAGGCCGGCGCTGGCTAAAGCCAGAAGAATACTCCCCCGCAATTGGGCCCGGATCGGCGCAAAGAACACCGCTTGGGGTTGGGCAACCACCAACGACCATTGGGTACGGGGCAAACTGACTACCACGGCTTGCTGTAGGGCACGCTGCTCACTGATGAATTCGAGAAAGGGAGAATCATCCCGCGTCTCAAGATGGTGATCGAGCATCGGGATGGGGTGTAGGGTCTCCACTTGCAGCTCCGGTGCAATCCGCCCCTCGTCCTGCAATGTTTTGAGGGCTTGAGGGGTGAGTGGCGCGATCGGTTGCAACACCAAATCGGGGGCATTGTTTTGAGCTAAACGGAGTTCATCTTGATCCAGCAAAATTGCGACATCGTCTGGATGGGCACGACTGATCATCTGCTGTAAAACATTGGCACGATAGCGCAACAGCAACACCCCCATAACTTCACCTCCGCGATCGCGCACTGGGCTACTGAAATAGAGAATGGGTTCTGAGGCTTGAGCCGAATACAAAACCGGGGAGATTGCAGGGAAACCACTATTCAAGGGCTGCTGGAAATAGCGAGCATCCCCATAGGACTGGCCCACATTTTCTCGGCGGGTATCCACCAGCACCTGACCTTGGCGATCGAGTAGGGCATAGGAAGCAATATTGAGCACATCGCGGCGGATCAAGGTTTCAAACGTCGCCTCAACATCAGCTTGGTGGGCGGGGCGCTCAGCAACGGTGGCACTGAGATAGTTGACCAGGGGAGGCAGTTGGGCCTCCACCCGCACAGTATTGAGGTTTTGGGTCACAAACTGTTCAAGAACAGCTGCTGTTTGCTCCGTATGATTCAATAAACTCTGTTGGGCGCGATCGAGCAGGACTCGTCGGGTTTGCTGCTGCTTCCAAACCGTCAAAATTGTCAGCGGCAGTAAAGAAACCACCAGAAAGGCCAAGATCAGCTTGACCCGCAGTGTGGCATTCGCAAACTGTTTCATGATGCGGTTTCTTGTTGCAGCGCCTCAAGAAGGTCTGGATTGATTAGCATGTCCAGATTAGGCTGGGTATTAATCACGCCATTGGCAGCAAAGAAATCTGTGTAGAGTTGGGTGGTGAAATGCAATGAATCAGTGGTTTCTCCCGGTTCCATAATTTCGAGATTACGCTCTAGCCCGGGGAGTTCTAACCCGTCAAAGGAAACCTCATCCAGTTCTAGCTCTAGCGCCTCAGCAATCAAGGTTTGACTTTCTTCCGGATTGTCCAACCAATATTGCTGGGCTTTAAACCAAGTTTGCAGGAGAACTTTCAATTCTTCCGGGTATTTCTCAACCACTGAGCGACGCATCACCAAAACATCAGGAATTAGACCTGGGGTTTGGCTACTGTCAAAGATAATGTGATGGCCTGCGTTCACCCCTTGGGTGGTGTAAGGTTCCCAGCCTGCGCCCGCATCGATCGTTCCTGCTGTTAATTGGGCTGCCAGTTCTTCAGTTTTCAGATTAACAATCTGGACATCTTCGGCTGTCATGCCATTCTGCTTGAGCATTTCCCGCACCAATAGCTCACTAAAATCCCCGAGGCGCGTACCAATTCGCTTGCCTTTGAGGTCTTGCACCGTTGCAATTTCTTGACGTGCCACCACGGCATCACCCCCTTCGGACACATTCACCACCAAAATCACTTGTACGTCAGGCGTGGTTTCGAGAATATTCAACACACTGCCTAGGGCGATTAGGATGCCATCATATTGGCCATTGCGAAAGGCGTTGATTTGACCAATATAATCTTTGTCATACTGGGGTTCGATCACCAGACCTTGTTCGGCAAAGAACCCCTTTTCTGAAGCAATGGTGAGGGGATAATAACCGGGCCAGGGACTGTAGGCGATCGAGATGGGATCTGAGGACAGTTTGGCGGTAGGTGTGGTTTGTTGGCAAGCCACAATCAGCAATAGGCTGACGCAGCAGAGGCTAAACCAACGCAGAATTTTGGTAACGCTCATAGAACTCTTTTGGAAGGCATCTCAGATAATGTTATGGAGTCTCCCCGCTTAACCTGATTTATCACAGAGAAAAAACCGCTGCTTTCTCTTTGCCAAGGATCAAGGGTTGGAGAAGAGAAGATACAGGCTGAACGACCAGCAAAAGGGATATCCATTCCCTTTTCTTTCCAAATGATGACTCAACATCCGGGTGTTTGCCAATTTCTGAGTTTCCTACTGTTGTGGCATCGCTAAAAAGGCGGAATAGGATTATCACGCAACTTTATGTAGGGGTAGTGCCCCTACAGGATTGTCAATATACCAATTAAGGCTTGCCACGGCACTACCCTGAGTTACGATCGGCGCTGACAGACTGGAATGGTGATATAAAACGTTGTTCCCACATTGGGTTGAGAGTGGAAGGCAATTTGACCGTGATGTTTTTCGGTGATGATTTGATAACTAATCGACATGCCAAGCCCAGTTCCTTGCCCAATTGCTTTGGTGGTGAAGAAGGGATCAAAAATTCGGGGTTGAACAGCTCCGGGAATCCCAGGACCATTATCGTGAATGGTAATTTTGACTTCATTGGTGACAGCTAAGTGGTCAGTGGTGATCACAATGCGACTGGGTTGGGCAGCATTCTGGGTATAGCTGCGTTGGAGGTTAACTTCATCCATGGCATCGATCGCATTCACCAAAATATTCATCAACACTTGGTTGAGCTGTCCAGCAAAGCATTCCACCTTAGGCAAATTCCCATAACGATAAATCAGTTCGATCGCAGGTCGTTCGGCCCTTGCTTTGAGGCGGCTTTGTAGGATCATCACCGTGCTATCGATACTGCTATGCAGATCAATGACCTTATATTCTGCTTCATCAAGACGGGAGAAGGTGCGCAGTGAAGCGACAATCTCCCGAATCCGGCGGGAGCCTTCGTCCATTGATTGAAGGGTTTTGGGGAAATCTTCCAGTACAAAATCCAACTCCCGCTCCTCGATCAGTGCTTGCACCACCGGAACTGGTTCGGGATAGGCGGTACGGTAGCTTTCAACAATATCACTCAGGTCTTGCATATAGTCCCAAACATGGGTGAGGTTGCCGTGGATGAAGCTCACCGGATTATTAATCTCATGGGCCACACCCGCCACAAGCTGACCGAGGCTGGACATTTTCTCGCTTTGCACCAATTTGCTTTGGGTGAGCTGGAGTTCCATCAGTGCTGCTTCAAGATCTTTATTTTTTTGCTCTAGCAGCAGTTGGCCCTGGCGGCGATCGCTAATATCGGTGATGGTGCCGACAAAGCGATAGGGTTCACCATACTTATCCCGCAAACATTGACCCCGCGCTTCAATCCAAATCCAATGGCCCTGACAATGTTGGGCCCGATACGTCACCCGATAGTTGGGACGTTCACCACTGAGGTAGGCTTCAACGGCTTCGTAGCATGCCCCCAGATCATCCGGGTGTGTTGTGGTAGACCAAGTATCAATTGTATAGGGCAGAGGCTGCTCACCATAGCCCAAGATCTCCATCCAAACCGGCGAGTAATAAACGGTATCGGTGCGCAGATCCCAATCCCAAATACCATCGTTAGTGCCAGCGACCGCTAAGTCATACCGTTCTTCCCGCTCCCGCAACGCCTGTTCTGCCGAGCGCCGCTCAGAAATATCCTGCACTGAGGCAATCACACCGATGACCTCGCCATCGGGCTGCTTGAGCAGTGACAGACGGACATTCGCGTAGAAGTCCGCACCTGATTGGTGGCGCATCAGCATTTCAGTGTTATATAAGCCTTGGTCGAGGACGGGCTCAAGTAAATCAACCTCTAACTTGGCTTTGTGTTCTAGGGGATGCAGCGTAGTGACGTGATACCCCATAATTTCAGCAGGCTGATAGCCAAAGAGGCGTTCGGCACCCTGATTCCAGAAAATAATTTCTCCCCTTAAGTTGGTGCAAATTACGCCATCATGCACTTGATTAATGATTTGGGATTGTTGCTTTAAGAAGGCTTCCGCTTGTTTGCGCTCATTAATGTTGGTAATCGTGCCCACGTAGCCCGTGACTTCATGGCGAGCATTCGTGAGTTCAAGGGCTTGACCAATCACCCAAGTGGTTCGGCCATCCGACCGTTGGAAGCGATATTCAGAATGGAAGGGGGTACGAGACTGGGCAGCTTGCAGCCATTCTCCATAAACCCGATCGCGATCCTCCGGATGTAATGCTTGACTCCAGCCTGTTCCCAGCGCTTCGGCCTGGTTCAAGCCCGCAATTTCTCCCCAGCGATCGTTGGTATAAAGACAGTTGCCTTGGGCATCGGTTAAGAAAACACAGATCGGCGAGGCCTCAATTAGGGTACGATACCGATTTTCGCTCTCCCACATACGGGCTTCGGTTTCTTTGCGCTCGGTGATATCTCGGGTCACGGTGGCAATATGACTGGGCTGCCCCGTTTGGGGGTCATGCAATAGGAAAATATGCTGCTCCACCGGAATCGTTAAGCCGGTTTGCCAATGTCGCAAGCGGAATTCACCTTGCCAAGCACCCTGGGCAAAAACTTTGGGTAAAATCACTGATTCCACGATGTCGCGATCCTCCGGACTATAAAAGTCGAGGATATTCATTTGGGTAGCCGTCTCGGTGTCTAACAACCCCACCATGTCTAAACCTGCTGAATTGATATAGATTGGCTGACCCGTGAGCGTGGCAATGCCCATAAAATCAAGGCTATTTTCTACCATTGAGACCATCTGTTGGCGTTTGAATTCCACCTCTTGGGCCGCAGTAATATCGGTGGCGATCGCGGAGAGCCAAGCCTCTCCCGTGTGGCGATCGCTCAAGCGGGAGATGGTGTAATGGGTCCAAATCACACGGCCGGTTTGCCAATGGCGCAAGGGCAATTTCCCCTGCCAATGGCCGTGGGTGAGCACATGGGGCAAAATCTCCTGGTTAAACTGAGCCACGCTTTGGGGTTGCAAAAAGTCTTGCAGCCGGAGAGCGGTTAAATCTGTTTCCCGAGCCAGGCCGGTTAAGGTGTATCCGGCAGTATTGAGATAAAGGCATTGGCCGGTCAAGCTAGCAATACAAGCAAGATCTTGGGAATGCTCCACAATTGACGCGAGTTTTTGCCGCTCGGCTTCGGCCTGTTTATTTAAGGAGATGTCACAACAGGTGGCAATCAGTTGATAAATTTGGCCCTGAGCATCACGCAGCGGCGACAGAGTGCTCAAAACCCAACGGGATTGGCCCTTAAACACCATAAATTGCTCTTGGGTTAATGCTTCTTCCCGTTGCAGACAAGCTTGGTATTGGGTTTGGAGTAGGCTACCCATTTCCGGGCCAAAGGCAGCCATGGGGGTTAGGCCCTGCACTTGGGCAGTGGTCTTACTGGTCCAGTCTTGGGCGATCGCATTGAGGCTGCAATAATGAAACTCGCCTTGTGGGTTAACATCCACCACAAACAGGGCTTGATTAGCGCCATCATAAATGCTTTGTAAAAACTGGGTTTGGGTCTGCAAAGCCACTTCCGACTGCTTGCGATCGCTAATATCAATCAGCATTAAACACACCCCCACGCTCTGACCCTGGTTGTCCAGCATGGGGAAATAGTTGGCTAACCAATAGCATTGCTCAGGTTGATTCTGGGCACAGTGAATTTCACAGTTGACCACAGGCTGCTGACTGGCGCTGACCTGTTGGCAGATTTTGAGTATCTGCTCACCGTGGTGTGGAAAAATTTCTTGGGGAGATTTGCCTAAATGTTCAATAAGGGATTTGCCATTGAACTCCGCCAAAATCGGGTTGATGTAGAGATAGCGACCCGCTGGATCAAAGATAGCCAGCCCAACAGGAGCCTGGGCAAATAGGCTATTGAGTACTGAGTCCCAATTTGGAGTGGGAAAGCCGGAAGGGACTTGTGATTGTGCTTGGAGTTGTTGTTCGAGTTGGCGACACCGCTGCTGAACAGCAGCTAATTCTTGCTGTAGCTGTTCGACTTCTGAAAAGATCCGATGATTCGAGGACAGTCTTGGCGATGAACTCATTAACTCAATCACTCCACGATTAACCTTAAGCAATGCACACCCTGAGTAATCGCAAACTTGAACTGTGCCTCATGCTACAAATAAACCTGTGAAGAACTTGTGAAAAAAATAAGGAATTGTAAAGATCACGCAAAATGTCGGAGTTGAATGTGAATTTTGCGCAAAATGGCGGATTGAGCAAGATAAATCATTGAGATTATGGCAACGAATTGTTGGACAACTGCAGCCCATGCGCTGGACTATCTGGCTCGGGCCGATCGCATTCCTCACCGTACCGAAGGGGAAGCCGCGGTGTTGGCTCAGGTTCCATTCGGCGCAAAACGCATTCTAGATTTAGGGACAGGGGATGGGCGGCTGTTGGCATTATTGAAATGCGATCGCCCCCAAGCCCAGGGTATTGCCCTGGATTTTTCCGCCACGATGCTTGCCCAGGTCTCCGCTCGGTTCGTAGGCGATCCCACAGTTAAAATTGTCAATCATGATCTCGCGCTGCCGCTACCGCAGTTGGGGGTGTTTGATGCGATCGTCTCCAGCTTTGCAATCCACCATTTGAGTCATGAGCGTAAACGCAGTCTATATCAAGAAATCTTCGATCGCCTGATTCCAGGGGGCATTTTCTGCAATCTGGAGCATGTAGCCTCCCCCACGCCCAATTTGCATCGCCAGTTTATGGAGACGATTGGTTACAGCGTTGAGGAGGAAGACCCCAGCAATCAGCTTTTGGATGTGAAAACCCAGCTCGGCTGGTTGCGTGAGCTGGGCTTTGCAGATGTGGATTGCTATTGGAAGTGGTTAGAGATGGCGCTGTTGATTGGCATTAAACCTTGACAGCCCCAGAAAAATCTGTAACCATAGTCGCTTGTGTGTAATGCACATGCGGAACTGGCGGAATTGGTAGACGCGCTAGATTCAGGTTCTAGTGGGAGTTTTATCCTGTGCGAGTTCAAGTCTCGCGTTCCGCATTGATGAAGATGGTTTGGGGTTAGATTTAACCCCCTTTCTTCCCCTCTTTATTTTTAGTGAGTTTTTAAGATCGCAGTAATATTTGAGGCTGTTTTTGTGGAAATGCAGTTTCTTATGGCTAAACTGGCGACACGGCCTAATTTTATTCAGCGTCTACTTCCCTAACCAACCGAAAACCAAACAAAATATGCCGCGATCCGAGTGGACGACTGTGCTGATAAGCGGCCCGACAGAATCCTGGCAAATCATCCCAAGAGCAGCCTTTAAGCATCGCCGCTGGGCGACCTGCTTTTAAAGTCCGGGTGCTTGTCCATTCAAAAACATTGCCCGCCATATCTTCAACACCATAGGTGCTACGGCTGAGGGGATAAGCCGCGATCGCGCTGGTATGATATTCTCCCTCTTGGGCCCAGTTGGTGGCATCATCTTGCCAATCATTCCCCCACGGAAAATATTGCCCATCCGTCCCTCGCGCCGCTTTCTCCCATTCCTTAGCAGTGGGCAAACGATAGGTATAACCATCTTGCTGGCCTTTCCACTCAGCATAGGCGATCGCATCTTGCACTGAAACCAACACCACCGGATATTCAGCCTCGCCCTCCGGATATTGCCCCTGCTGCCAAAGATAAGGTTCCACCTCGCTGTAAGGATGCACCAAAAAGCCTTGGGTTTGGTACTCTTCGGCGGTGATCCCCGGTTCTCGATACTCGGTTGTGACCACAAAGGCGTGGTACTCGGCATTCGTCACCAAATTGCGCCCCAGGCAGAAACCTGCAACCGTAACAGTTTCTAAGCTGGGTTCTCGTTCAAACCAACGCCGTTTGCGCAAGGCCGCAATTTTGTCGGGCACATCCGACGGGGACTTTGCGGCTGCTTGCCCAGAAATCTCATAAGCGTAGTCTCGCTCGGCGCGATCGCTACCTCGGATAAATTCACCTGGGGGGATGGCGACAAATTCTTCATCAGAGCCACAGTTAGGCGTTGCAGATATAGCAGTGGTTTCCGGTGTAGCAGTACAGGCACTGGTGAGGAGGAGCGCAACGACGCCAATGCAAAGATGCAATTGCCCGGATGACTGCAATCTTGCCGTCGGCTCACGATGTTTTGCAGAGATAGTTTGATTCAATGTCACCATTCGATAACCTGGCCACAACACCTTACAATCGTACTAGAGTTGTCTGCGCATCTGGGTTATGACCCCTTCCACTGATTCCCCTCCCACCAACACCAGCCCCTACAAAAGTCGGCTGTTTAACTTCTTCAATCGACAGCGGTGGGTATGGCGCGATCGCCTTACGCAGGTGGGGCATACTGTGCAGACAACGGTTGAATGGGGTGGGCAAATTTTGCTCTATCCACTCTATCTTTTAACCCAACTGGGACGGGGTTTGAGCTTGCGGTTGGAAGCCGCGGTGAATGGTAGC
This sequence comes from Spirulina sp. SIO3F2, assembly GCA_010672165.1. Taxonomy (GTDB): domain Bacteria; phylum Cyanobacteriota; class Cyanobacteriia; order Cyanobacteriales; family Spirulinaceae; genus SIO3F2. Next base: position 17,774 of record JAAHHN010000070.1, read on the forward strand.
CCCAAATATCCCAAACCCGAAGAACTCCCGCCCTGCGATCGCCCGATTCGCAACACCTTGGAGCATTTGCAAGAGCTGCTCGGGGATGAACTGGAGGTGATAACGCAGCCTTTCTCCCTCGCCCTCAATCCCAATCTCGAACCGACTCTCCCCACACCTGCCCTCGAACTCAATCTCCCCGCACCTGCTCTCCCGACAACCACGCTTGAAACTACTCAATTTAATACGTCCGAACTAAAACTCTCTCGCCCCACCCCCACGCTAAAATCTGCCCATCCGATTCGAGCGATCGCTAGCGCCCTGCCCAGCCGAAACCTCGTGCTCGTTGACACTGCAAACCAATCCCAAGACTGCCTCACCCCCGTTCAACAACAAACACTGAGTCAACGGATCTGCTGGGAGTTGGCGGATGTTGCCCATCATCACTATCTGCTTAAGGTTCAAGCTAATCAGTATCGTATCCCCCAGCAGCTTCGACAAGATCCCCAGCTCTGGATGCCCGTCCAGCGGTTTTGGCGTCTGATGCATTGGCTTCAAGTTAGCCCGCTGGCGGTGGCCACCAATGTGTTTGGGGAAGCTGAGTTTGCCAATGTGCTCGCCTTGCCCCCTGGCCTAGATTTACCCTTGGAGTTTCTGCTCTCGCCTCCGCCAAACAATCGCTTGGTCGTGCAAATGGACGAGGCGATCGCTGGGCTAGAGCAGCAACAGGCCTACCTTAATGCCCAACTCAACCAATGGTGGCAAACCCAAGCAGCGACAACAACCCATCCCCTAACTAAACTCCGCAAGACTGTGGAATTAGGGTTAGGGATTCTCTTGGGAACCACAGATCTCGCCACCTTAAATCCTGACTCCGCCAATGCGGAGAGTTCGGTATGGGTCGATTGGGAAGAACTGACTGATCACAGCCGTGATCAATTTGCCACGATTGTGCCACCGGATGCGTCAGTAATTGCGGCAGAGATGGCGCTTGATCTGAGTTTGCAAGCTGAAGCAGGGACTGTGTCTAATGCTGGTGTTGTCCAAAGGCAAACCAATGGCAATCTTGAATCGAATCCCGCACCAACTATATTTAAATCACCAATCGCCGCCTTGCGAGCGACTTTAGCCACCAAGCCTGCGCGGATGACCGTTGCAGTAGAATCGCTTCAATCCCCAACTGCCTCTCCACCACAACCAGAGTTACCTAAAGCTGGCTTGCAAACAACTTTAGCCACAACGTCAGCACAGACGACTGTTGCCATAGAGCCCACTCAAACCTCAACTGCATCAACATCTTCCCCGCCCGACCTTTCCTCCATCCTAGAAGGAAACTCAACATCAGCAGCTCAGGCGACTGGCCAGCAGGGCCTAATGACGCAGCGATCGCCCCATCACGCTCATAATTCCTCTGGAACCACTGCTGACCCCCTAGCGCGGCCCACTGCCCCACCCACTGAGCCCACCCATCAACCGGATTGGATTGAGGTGAAATCCCAATCGGTGGGTTATGAGGTTCATTTTTTAGCGCAGGTACTGAATGCCTTTGACATGGTGATGTTGGTGATTGAGGAGTTTATTTTGACGTTGTGGCAATGGTTTAAGCAGCTGGTGGCGCGTTTGTTTTAGAGGTAATAACGCAATATCAATAATACGGATTTCGGCAGGGCGATCGTCAAGATAAAGTCGGCCGATCGGTGTGTCTCCCCTGCATCAAAATATAAAATCTTGCCTCAGGAAATTGTTGTTGATAGCATTGGTTTTGCAACCGAAACTATAGGCAGCCAGGATGTAGGCAGCAAAAGTTTAATAAATCCGACCCACCTCCCTGGAGCAGGTACTCCTTGCCACTAGGCGTAATTATTTTGGCTTTGAATCCATATTTTGTGGGGGCGATCGCAACGATGCCCAACATTCATACGCCTTGGTGATCAACCCTATCCAAGTTGGAATTGTTCGTCTATTCGTAGAGTGACCAATTTCAACCCGGTCGGGGTTTAATACAAAAGGAATAATCCATAAAGACTGGATAATGACAATCTGCGTTGCCCTGATCGCCCACGACAACAAGAAAAACAAGCTCGTTGCCTTGGCGAAAAAATATCGATCGCTGCTCTCCCGCTACCAGCTCATTGCCACTCGGGATACTGGAGAACGGATTCAAGCCGCCACTGGACTTGCGATTGAACGCTTGGCAGATGGTGCAATGGGCGGAGAACTGCAAATTGCAGCGCGGGTGGTTGCGGGGGAAGTTGCAGGGGTTATTTTCTTGATGGATTCGCTAAATCCCCAACCCCACGAACCCGATCATCAAGCGTTGCTCAGGGTTTGCAATCTCTACAATATTCCGATCGCCACGAATATTGCGGCAGCAGAATTGGCCATTCAAGGCGTCGCCAAACAGCGTGAGGCGTATCTCATTTTCAATCCCGTGGCGGGCCAGGGCAATCCTGATCAGGATCTCGCCCTAATTCGTCAGATTCTCGACCCTCAGGTTAATCTTCACACTATATTTACGCAGCCCGATCTTGATCCGGCTGAGCAGGCAAAGAAGGCCATTACCGCCATTCGCGCTCTCCAAGCAGAGGGAGAAACGGGCTGTCTGATTGCCTCGGGCGGTGATGGCACAGTCTCCGCGATCGCAGGTGTCACGATTGAAACAGGCATTCCACTGGGCGTTATTCCACGCGGAACGGCGAATGCATTTGCCGTAGCGTTAGGTTTACCCACAGATCTGAGGCGGGCCTGCGAGACGATCGCGGCAGGCAATACCCGGATGGTGGATGCGGCTTACTGCAACGAGATTCCCATGGTGCTGCTGGCGGGGGTTGGGTTTGAAGCCGGGATGGTCAACAATGCCAATCGGGAGCTAAAAAACCGCTTGGGAACGTTGGCTTATGTCTTTTCTGCGGCGCAGCAATTGTTTACCCAAGAAGACTTCACCGCCACTGTGGAGCTGGATGGGCAAGTGCTGGAATTTAAGACTGGGGCAGTGACCGTAGCCAATGCCGCGCCGCCCACCTCATTAATGGCCCAGGGGTTTGGTGAGGTGATTCCTGATGATGGCTTACTAGAGGTGACAATTCCGGTCTCGAATACGCTGTTGCAAGATATCAATGCCTCAGCAGCTTTGATCGCATCTGTCCTCGTCAAGTCGCAAGTGGAAGATAGCAACCTTGTCTGTCTACGGACGAATCGGCTGAAGCTCACCACTGACCCACCCCAGGCATTGGTGGTGGATGGGGAAGTCTTGGCAGCGAATCCGATTGAGTTTACCGCTGTGCCTCACGGGTTAACGGTGTTTGCGCCGCTCTCCACGATTTAGGGGGGTTATCACTCACCCCTAAAGGCTTGCTAGACCGACAACAATGCCCCTTGTCTTTTGTTGATCTGACCAGAGAATTAAGAGAATTGTGACAGTCCTGAGCTGATGACACAATGAGCGAGTAGAATAGCTGCGGTTCTTACCTGTTGAGTTGCGTAGGCGGCTGTCGATCGCAACTGCTGGTATTCAGAAAACGACTCTACTTAAAACAATTGTGAAACACTCTATTTCTCTCACTACCTTGTTTTTGGGGTTTCCCCTCCTGGCTTCCCCTGCCTTAGCCCAAGAGTCTGAAACCGAGCCACAAATTGGTGGAGCGTCTCCCGATGTCTCAGCATTGCCCGCTGCGCCTCAAACCGTTGCCGTTGCGCCTGCCCCCCAACCTGTGCCGCCAACTCAACCTGCTTGGCAAATTCGAGAATCTTCAGCCAGCAATGAAGCTGTGACCGTTACGACAGCACCGACAGTAACCAAGGTTGCCAAAGCGCCCACCACTGCACCAAAGCCTGTTGTCCAAACTGCGGCTCAACCCATTCCCACAGTGACCAAGGTCGCTAAAGCGCCCACTACTCCAGAGCCCATCATCCAGACTGCGACTCAACCGATAACGCCAGCCGTTACCAAGGTGGCCAAAGTGCCAACCGCGCCACAACCGTCAGTCCCAAGTTATTTAGAACCTGAGTTAATCTCTCTCCCTGAGCAGCATCAAGAATTATCTGTTGAGGGCGAATCTTGGCAAGTGACCAAAGTGGCCAAAGCTCCATCTCAGTCGGTAGTGTCAACGACTGACGCAGCGATCGCGCCAACCGTCACTAAAGTGGCCAAAGCCCCTGCTGTTGAACAACATTCACACTCGCAGCAGGCTGTGCAACCTGCCCCTCTCACCGTGACGAAAGTTGCGAAAGCTCCGTCTCCAACGCTGGCGTCTGACAATCTGAAGCTGGTGCCAACTCAAACAACTCAGCCGAGTTTTGAACCGGCTGTTGAGAGCGCAGATCTTGCGGTGCTCAAGACCGCAAAACCGTCTTTGTTTCCGCAGTCCTTGGCACAAGCGGTGGTAGAGCCTACTGTACAGACTACGGTTGCAGATACCCGACCCAGCGATCGCCGCCCCACGTCTGAAACCCATCAAGCGATCGCCCAACCGCTGGAACTGCCGATTGAGGTCGAAGCACCAATCACCGAAGTTCCCCTTTCTCCCCAACCTGGGCAGCACGATGCAGCTCTGCCGATTCTGCAAGCTGCTGTGCCCCCCAGACGCCAAGATGCGTTGCAGCAGATTGACCGTCGTCAGCTCAGGGTAGCTCCTGTTCGGCACGGAATTCACAGCGAGAATTCGGTTGATTCTTCGCTAACCCCTCAGGGTCAGGCGGCAGCCCTAGGTGTCACTGTCGCTCAAAAACAGGCGTTTGGCTCTCTGCCACAATTCGTTGCTCTTCAACCGCAAGCTGCCACAACTCCTGCTGAAAGCGTGCAGTCGAATGAACCTGCGTGGCAGATTATTGAACCCCAGGAGACGGCTCAAGAATCGCTTGAGCAACCAACGCTGATTAGCCAAGATTCAACGGATGGTGACGGGGATAACAATAACCAGACGACTAGCACCTATGAGGTGTGGAATTACATTATGGCTGGGGGAAACATCGGTGTTGATGGTGTCGATCAGCTCTCTCGCGCTGCGGGGACATTCGGTGCGAAAATCGGCCTAACCCATTTTCTCTCCTTGCGCCCCAACGTTTGGATCGGCACTGATACAACAGCCGCGATCGCCCTTACGTTTGATGTCCCTCGCCGCGATCTGGATGTTGCGGGTGCTTCTCGTCTGTTGCCCTTTGCGGGAGCAGGGGTTTTATTTAATACCAGCAATAACACCCGCTCTAATGATGTCACCACGTTCCTCAAAGCAGGCATTGATACGATCATTTCGCAGGACATTGTTTTTACAGCCAGCACCAACGTTAGTGTCCATAGCCGCGATACTGATATTGGGATTGTAATGGGATTTGGTTTTAGTTTTTAGGGTACGTCGTCAGTTAACACCAAAAATCTGATGGGACAAGGGATAGAGACCCAACCCCAAAAAAAGCAGACAAGGGGCTGTAAATCAGTCACAGCAAGCGTTTGAAGTCTAACTGACGACAGCCCCTAGCCCGATGAAATTTGAAGAATAGTTGAGGATCTCCCCCGATCCTTATAACCCCTCTCCTAAGCTAGAAGAGACGATTGATCATCAATCACTGATGCTGTTGCACTTATGACGTGGCTCTTGAGCTTGGCGAATTTGCCCTACTGGATTTTGCTCGGGGCAGGGGTCTTATTGTTTCTGGTGGTGATTGCCGCAGGTGGCGACGATGACACGGGAATAGAAAGCGAAGGCTTGGGCTTAGATGGTGACGGCCCAGATATCGATGCCAATTGGGGTGTTGTTCCTCTTTTAGCTTGGTTAGGGGTTGGCAAAGTGCCCTTGATCTTGCTTTTGGCAACCGACTTCTTCCTTTGGGGGTTAGTGGGTTGGATTTTAAATGTGATCGCGGCCCAGTTTGTGGGCCACATGCCTACAGCCTTTATCGGGCTGGGCAGTTTGATTTTTATTGCTTCTGGAATTGGCTCACTGTGGTTTGGCAGCTTGGTTACACGACCGATCGGCCGTCTCTTTGCAACCTTCGGCCAAGATGCCAGCAGCGATCGCCTTGTCGGTTGCCTGGGGACAGTCAGTTCCAAAACCGTGCCCCATCTCACTAGCGGTCAAATTGGCCAAGTAGATGTGACTGACCCCTACAACAACCTAGTCACCGTGAGTGCTGCCCTACCCCAATGGGCTAAGGTAATCCCCCATCGGAGTCAGCAAGTGCTGATTATTGATCATCGTCCACCCGTTTATTTGGCGATCGCCAAAGATACTTCTGATGAAGATCGTTGGCTTGCTAATTATCAACTGATTAAAGACTCTCGGAGCTAAACTCCTATGCAAGTCAGGTCTTTTTTACTTCCACCCTTTGTCCATGCTCCAGAGGTTGAAGCTAACCCTGAGATAGCTGATTTGAGCTTTACACCTTTTGGCTCTCAACAGAAGTCAGAGACGACAATTCAATTTGTGGTTGAACAACCACATCAATCTATCGTCTTGGCTCAGAACTCTCCTACTAGTCCGCCCATTACAGGGATCGGCAGTACGCTCCTGCTGGTAGTTCTGAATCTGATTAGCGTCACAGTTTGCCTACTTGTTGGGCTATGGACGTATAGACACTTCTACATCGTTACTCCCAGCAATGAGGCATTTGTCCGCACAGGAGGACTCTTGGATAAGCAGAGAACGGTCATTCTCAACGGTGGCTGTATTATCATCTCTGGATTCCATGAGCTGACTCGTGTCCCCTTACAAGAGTTTGCTATTGATGTGGACTTTAGAGGGGCTTCAGCCGTTCAAACTCAGGATCGTCTGCGGGTGAATATGGCAGCTATGTTCTACGTTTGCGTTAATTCAGATGAACAGGATGTGAATACCGCTGCGACCTGCCTCTCGAAACAGGGACAAATTTCTGAGGATGGCATTAGGGATGCCTCTATCAAACGGTTAAGTCATGCACTTCGCACTGCTGCCCAACAGAGCAAGCTGTCCGAAATTGACTCGGACATTAACGGTTTTGCCGATGAAGTATCGGATTTGGTAGAACCGGAACTCAAAAAAGTTGGGCTGACACTCAACAATGTCGCGCTCTCAGAAATCAGAGAGAGCGATGCTTAAGAGCCTTGGCTCACCAATTATCAACCGATTCAAGATGCGCCTCAGCGCTAAACTCCCCCATGAAAGTCTGGTTTTTGTTACTCCAATCTCTACCGGATCTCTCTGAAGTTGAGCTAGTCAACTTTGATGAAGAAGACGCCCAAACTCAATCCGCCTGGATTATTGAGCAACCCACCCAATCGCCTCTAATTGCCCAAACCTCAACAGTGGATACGCTGGCAAATATGGGCGGCATTCTGGTTGTGGGTGTCGCTGGTTTTGTGGGCTTTATTTTCTTATTTTTGGTCGCACTTTGGACGTACAAACTCTTCTATGTGATCACACCCAACAACGAAGCCTTTGTAAGGACGGGTGGGATTTGGAACAAAAAGAAAAAGGTAATCCTTAACGGCGGCTGTATGGTGCTCCCTGGCTTTCATGAGCTGACCCGTGTGCCCTTGCGGGAGATCTTTATTGATGTAGAACGTACCGGAGCACTTGCTGTTCGCACCCAGGACTATTTGCGGGCCAATATGCGTGTGACTTTCTATGTCTGCGTTAATGCCGATGAACAGGATGTAAGCACCGCCGCCGCTCGCCTCTCGAAGCAGGGCAAAATCTCCGAAGAAGATATTAAAGATGCTCTAGAAAAACGAGCGGATGATGCAATTCGCGCCGCTGCGAAAAAGAAAAGCCTTGCGGAAATTGACTCCGACAAAATTGGCTTTGCGGATGAAGTGCTGAACTTAGTAGAGCAAGACTTAAAGAAGGTAGGTCTGACGCTCAACAATATTGCTATTTCTGAGATTGAAGAGAGCGACACCTACGACGAAAACAACTTCTTTGATGCTCAGGGAGTGCGGCTGCGGACGGAGACGATTCAGCGATCGATCCAGCAAAAACGCGAAGTGGAACTGACCACCCAGGTGACGATCGAGCAACAGGAACTGGATGCGGAAAAGCAAAGCCTAACGATCGCGGAACAAAAAGAACAAGCCCAACTCGATCAGGTCAAAAACCTCGAAGCGGCTCGCCTGAATCAGCAGCAAGAAATCGAATCCTTGCGTCTGACCCAGCAACAGGAAATCGAATCGCTCAAGGCCAAGCGTGCCCGGGAAACCCAAGAAGCCCAAGACCAAGAAGCCGCCAAGATCGAGCGCAACAAAATCTTGCAGGATCAAGAGGTAGAATCCTCACGGTTGCGGGCACAAATTGAAGTGGCTGCGGCTCAGCAGGAATCTAAAATTGCTCAGGAAGCAGCGGCCATTGCCATTGTGGAGAAAGAAAAGGAGCGCCTTGCCACTGAAGCTGAACGCGCCCAGGCTGAAGCGGCAGTACAAACTGCTAAGGAAGTGGAAGAAGCTGAACGCGATCGTCGCCTCTCGGTGATTGGTGCGGAGCAAACCGCCCAAGAAAAGCAAATCGCTGAGCAAAACGTCGTAGAAATTGATGTGTTCCGGCGTCGGCGGCAGGCAGAAATTGCCCGTCAAGCGGCTGAACTGGAAGCGGAATCCATCCGCACCCTGGCTGAAGCGAACCGCTTTAAAGATCTGGCTGAAGCTCAAGGTCAGCGGGCGTTGATCGATGCGGCTAACGCCGTAAGCACTGCCAACCGCACAGCAGAGTTGATTAAGGAACTCTTCCCGGAAGTGGCCAGCCAACTCCCCGAACTCGCCAAGTCCCTTGCGCCCCAACCTGGTGTGCTCGGTGATGCTCGGATCTATGCGTTCCCTGGCAGTAGTGGCGCTGAAGGGGGCGGCAATCTTGGCGATATTAATAAGCTGTTGCTTTCGACCAGTGGGTTGGAGTTAATTAATTCCTTGTTGGATGAGGGCAAGTTGTTGACGCTGATTCAGCAGCTTAAGGGCTTTTTGAATGATAATGAGCCGGGTCAAGCGAGTGAACCGCCCACAACCCCGCCGAATGTGGTGAAGATTCAAACCCCACCGCAGGATAGTTTCTAGCTCTAGGTGGGTTGTAGGTTGGTGTTAAACGAGTAATGCTTGCTGTTTGGCACAGTCGATCAAACGCGATCGTGGTCAACGTTCTTGATTCTGGGTTTTCTTCGTTAACCCAACCTACAACCTAAAATTCATGACTGTAGATGTTTCTTGTTCTGTATTGAACGATTTTTTATGTCACGTATCATCGAGCGCTTAAAAGCAGGATTAAATCGTCTCAGTCCCGATTTCATTATCACCGAGTTTATCTTGATACTATGCTGTTTATTATTTTTGTGGCTTACCAATAGTAAATTCCAGGAAGGGCAATCAATTGCCCAGGAAGTTAAACTGATCAACAATGCATCAGTTGTCTCAATTTCAGAAGTTCTTGAACACCCCGAGCAATATTTGGTCGTAGCCTTCAGTGGCATTGCTCGCAGCAATTATGTTCCAAGCGCTCGATTATCGAAAAAACCTTGTTTGTATTGCAAAGTAGACGTTACAGAAAAGTGGAGAACTGGATGGCCGTATGGTGATCGTTCATATCATTATGGTGAAGATCTTGTTGAAACGGATATTGATCAAGTGCCATTCACTGTAGAAAATGAAGATGGTTCAATTTTGGTGTCTCCTCAAGCAGATCATTTCCTCTTTTTGTTGCCGCAGGAGGGCTTTTACGAAAACAGATTTGGCATACCTGATGAAATCAACAAATTGACTTCATTCCATCAAGCTGTGCCGACAGAGTTTTCAACCCAATTCAACTTTCGGCGTAATTTCAATCAAAATCTCTTAGAAAAGTTCTCCCAAAAAGTTCTTGATTTGGCTAGTGGCAGAGTTACTTTAGGTTACTCTTATGCCGAAGAGATTTTGCCACCGGATAGTACAGTGTTTGTTGTTGGATATCTGGATCACTCAACAAGCAAACCACAACTCTCGGCAAGCCAGAACCACCCCGTCCTGGTCTCGACCCATGATTGTGAAGAAACACTCTATCGTCGGCGTATTGAATCTGCCACACCTATTAATATTGCTCTACTGACTGGTGGGATGAGTTTTGCGGTGTTATTAACAGCACTATATTTTTGGTATGACGAGTTAACCCGATCGCCGAGAGAGAAGAAAGAGGAGCAAGATGTAGGGTGGGAATTGCCCACCAATAAGAATGTGGGTGAACTTGACGAATTCAAAACGAATGACGATGACCCTAGCTGATGTGCTTTCTGCGGCAAATCGTAAGGTTGGCAAAATCAGATGTAGGGTGGGCAATGCCCACCGATAAGAATGTAGTTACGTAGGCAATCCAAAAGCTCCACTCTGAATAAGATTTCGCACCTGCTAACACACCCTAAAACTGTTTCATTTTCTGATTTCAGGGACGGTTACGAGGATCTTATTAACGAGAAAGAGCTATTTTCATTAAAATACACCAAGACTTTATGCAGTATTCACGGAAGCAATAACAATGACACAAGCAATCACAATTCCGGTTGAGTCAGATATCCAACAAGCCTTTGAGCAAGCCAGCGAGGCAGAACGTCAGGCGTTAGTGGTGTTGGTGAGTCTGTTTTTTAAGGAGGGCTGGGCAAACAAGACTTTGGTGGAGCTAATGCAGGAGATGGCCAGTCGTGGCCAGGTGCAAGATTCAAGCTTAGAAATCTCGGATGAGATTGCAGTCGCTCCAGCATCTCAAGCCCAGCCTCGCCTGATGGCAAAACTGCGTCAGATCAAAATTTCTGCTGACCCCAACCTGTCCATCAACCACGATCGCCATTTCTAGACAACGATATGCCCAAATTCCGGATTTTTCTTGATACATCCTATGTGATCGCCCTAGTAAATGAGCGCGATCAGTATCATGCTCAGGCGCAAGTTTTGTCAGAACAATATGAGATGGCGGATTTTTTAGTAACGGAAGCGATATTTCTGGAAATTGGGAATGCACTTTGCCGAGGCTTGAAGCAAGAAGCGATTAGCGTGATCCAGTATTTTTGGGATGCAGCAGAAGTCGAAATTATCACGCTCACTCCTGAATTACTCCTGGAAGGCTTTGCGCTTTATCAAAAATATCAAGATAAGGAGTGGAGTTTGGTGGACTGTATTTCATTTGTGGTGATGCGACAACAAGGGGTTCAGAACGTTCTCACATTTGACCACCATTTTGAGCAAGCAGGCTTTCAACAGTTGAAAGTTGGGGAGGGGGAATGATGGATGAGCCACTACTAGGTGTAGGGTGGGGATTAACCACCACATCAAGGTTTCAGCGATTATTTGCTTCGCCCCCTTCCCAAAATGCCACCGCACTACCCTAGATCATTGGGCAAATTCGGATACAGTCCCTGACTAGCTAGAGCCTGACGCAACTGAAGTCGTTTGGTCTCATTCATTTTTAGCAAAAATAGAGTGGTTCTGCCTGTCGCGTTTAAACCCTTGATCAATCCACCCTCTAGCTCGAACTGTTCTGACCAGATTTGAGTACGTGGATTAAAGAGGGGCGTAATTTTGCCTGTGAGGGGATCGAGGCTGGTGAGATCAGAGCCTTTGTGACGGTTACAGGGTAAACAGGCTAGTACTAAGTTTTCTGGAACAGTTCGCCCACCATGTTTCCGCGCTATAACATGGTCAACTTCATGGCTATACATAGAGAAGGCTTGATGAATGCAGCAATATTCACATGCACCCGATGCCCGCTGAACGATAAGTCTACGCAGGGATGCCGAAATATAATCGGTCATGATTAGGGTTAGTTTTGGAGGGCTGCATTGAGGGCTGTATAGGCACGAATTTTTAGAAAACCAATAAGAGTATCTAATTGCTCGTAGAGGTCAAGCTCTGCAGTTTCGGCAGGGGTCAGCGCTGTTTCACAATTTTTTTGTAATAAAGTTTGGAGACGGTCTTGAGCAGTTTCGGAGACTTTAAAGCCAATGATTTGCTCTGAGGTTGGTTGACTAATAAGAAAGTCGAGAATTTCTCGATAAGTGCTGGAGGTGTTGAGCAACGTGGAATTAGAACTATTTTGCTGACGATTAGACTGACCTAACAGAGTAGTAGCAATGAAATGAGTGAAAAGATCAGAAAATTGACCTTGATAGGGGGCAAGCTGTTGTGCCAAATCGTCAGGGATATCAATGGTGATTTGTGCCATAGCTGATGCTTAAGGGTTCGATTGTTGTGTTCAAGACAAAGCTTCCATGCATTCAAGTTTAACGAGATTTTGGCTACGAGGAAGCGCCCAAAAGTCTAGATAACTCAGGCATCGTTTGAAATGGGCCAGGCCTCAACCTAAGATCAGGCGGTGAACTGCCATTGCCCCCGAATGCCTGACCCCACCCTCGACCAACTGATCGCACTCCCTGATGTTGAACTAGCTCAACCCACTGACCTCGCCACAGCTGCCCAACAGCGATTAGCCCAGTGGTCTCAACTTCCCCTCGTTGCCCCCACCAGCCTGGAAGGCTTCTCAGCTCTGCTCACCCTAGCCCATCAACAGCAGTGGTCAAGTATTGTGATCGGCACAGGCAGCAAACTCGGCTGGGGCAATCCCACCCCCGCGCCTGATCTGCTGATTAGCAA